>CAVIPZ010000047.1:0-10919 GCA_963644715.1 bacterium
CATAGTTGTCGAGCATGGCATAGTACTCGCCGTGGCCCTCTGAACGCCCGCTTTGGGTGTAATAGGCAAACATCTCCGAGTTCTCGCGGTATGACGAGAACGGACGGTAGTTGTTTTCGAGTTCTTTCATGAATTTGGTGGCAGAGGTGACAAATGCGTCTGTGTTTCCGCTTTTCACTTTTCCGTTTGGGGCGTAAGTGTTGAAGAGGCGGTTCAGGGAGTCGATGTTGCCGTATGCGGCCAGCACGTAGTTGTCGGTCTCTTGGCAGGCCTGCTTGTAGTTGGTGACCTCTTGCGTGAGTTTGCTCCAGTAACGCTGCTCGGAATCCGTCTGCAACGAGGAGTTCAGGCTGTCGATGATCTCGCTCTTCCGTCTGTCGTTGTCGATGATGGCCTGGACGAACGACATGGAGGGGGAATTGGTGACGCTGACAATCTGCAGCAGGTCTTTGGCGTCTATGGTGAGTTCCATGTTCTCGCCCGGCGTGATGACGACCAGAAAATAGTTCTCGTCGCCGAAGTCGAAACGGTAGATGTCGTTCGGGAGGTTCAATTTCAAGGTGAAAGTGCTGTCCTTGATGTCGGTCGAGGCATAAACCTTACGTTCGGTGCCGTAGGCGTTGATGAGGTCGGCATGGGTGAATTCGTTGTTCAGCAAGGTTACCTTGACAGAAGAGGCGTTGTTCTGCGCATACGAGCATAGACTGGCGGCCAGAACAAATAAAAGCAGGATGGTTTTCTTCATTTTTTGAAAAATTACAGATTTCTTCTAAAAGTTGGCAAAAGTACAAAAAAAGCGGCAGAAATGTATGTGGATTTTTTTCTGTATGTTTGCACGCTTTTATCTGAAAATACTTGACAGGATTATGAAATTCACAATTATAGGAAGCGGCAACTCGGGACTCATCCATGCCGCCAAGCTGATAGAGAACGGTTTCGAGGAGGTCGGAATCCTCAAGACTTCCAATGCGGGCAACAACGATTTCTTTGACGTAATCAGGCAGGAGGGCGGTTATAATGTGAAAGACGAGACGAACGGCGGCCGCCGTTTCTTCGTCCGCCCGCGCTTCATCACCAAGGACGTGCAGCTCGCCGTGCAACATGCCGATGTGCTGATGGTGACCACAACGACGCTCCAGCACGAACATGTGGCCCGCCTCATCGCGCCATACGTCAAAGACGGTCAAATCATCATCCTTTGTCCGGGCTATATGGGAAGCCTCATTTTCAGGAAACATATCCGCAAGGATGTGGTTTACAGCGAATGGGAAACTACCGCCTACAACGGCCGCATTGTTGATTCGATGTATGTGCGCATCACGTTCTACAACCCCCGGAATGCCATATCGGTGTCGCCTGTGTCGAAACTGGACAAGGTGCTCGAACTGCTGTCGCACTGCTTTGCCAATACGCACTATTCGCGCCGCCATATTCTCGAATCTGCCATGCATAACCCCAATATGATTGTCCATCCCATAGGGCTGCTGTTTTCTGCCGCCCGCATCGAGTACAGCAAGGGCGAGTTCTGGATGTACAAGGAGGCGTTTACCGATTCGGTGCTGCGGGTCATCAATGCGTTCGACTTGCAGAAGAACCGCATTTTGGAGGCGTTCGGCTGCGAGCCGCTCAACTATTTCGAGGCTGCCAAGTGGCGCAACGAGGAGAACCTCAATATTGACGCGATGGATGTGTTCCGCTCCTTTGCGGAATCTTCCAACAAGGGTCCCTCATTCATCGACCACCGTTACCTGAACGAGGACGTGCCCGTTGGACTTGGCCTGTTTATCTCTATAGGGAAAATCGTCGGTGTGGATACCGCTATCCCCGAGTCTATCACTACGCTGGCTTCTGCATTGATAGGCAGAGACTTGTCAGCCCAGGCACGAACCATACAGAGCCTTTTGCAGAAAGAGGCTGTAAATATTGACGATGTTAAGGAGGCGATAAGGTAGCAGGACGTTTTACAGCGTTTCTGCTTTCCGGGTCATCTTGCGGTAAGTCTGGTTGAAGATGTTGATGTCGTGCTTGTAACGGAATCCGATGGATTCGTACAGGTGTTGTGCCTGCGGTTTCTGGGGGCTTACCACCAACGAGACGGTCGGGATGTCGAGTCTGGCGGCCTGCGTTATGCCGGCTTTCATCATATTTGAGGCAAGCCCGCGTTTGCGGAACTCCGGCAACACGGCCATTGAGTCGAGGTAGAACTCGCCAGGACCGGTTTCCATATCCATATTGCGGAAGTCTTCGCCGCTGTAGCGGGCAATCAGGATCATGGTGGTTCTGCGCAGCGCCGCATAGTCAGTTCCGCTGTAGCAGGTGAGG
The DNA here is from genome assembly GCA_963644715.1 of bacterium. Classification (GTDB taxonomy): domain Bacteria; phylum Bacteroidota; class Bacteroidia; order Bacteroidales; family WCHB1-69; genus F23-D06. Next base: position 2,323 of record CAVIPZ010000047.1, read on the forward strand.
CTGCCCACAGGCCGTTCGCCCAGTGTTGTGACAAGGCTGTTTTTCCAACTGTACAGCACATCGGTGCGGCTGCAAAGCATGCGCGACATTTGCTGCATCTCTTCGGTGGGGTTCTCGATTCCGGCAGCGGTCATTACGGCCCAAGAGATGAAAGGCACGTCTTCTGCTGTGGCAGGCCTAATGCGGAAAAGGGAGGCAGCAGTTTCAGTTTTGTTGTCTGTCATATCTTTCAAGTTCAGATGGTTTTATTCTGTTACGATTTCAAAATCAGGGCTTTCGATGATTTTCTTCGCGAATGTGGTGTTGGCGAAGTGGCCGGGGCGGTTGGCGGTGATTTCGGCGCGCAGCGGGCAGCCCAGCAGGTAGAGGTCGCCGATGAGGTCAAGCAGCTTGTGTCGTGCAGGCTCGTTTTCGTGGCGCAACGACACGTTGTTCAGGATGTGGTCGGGGGTGACGGTGATGTTGTCCTTGTCGAAGAAGCGGGCAAGTTGGTGCAGCACTTTCGGTTCCGGCACTTTGTCAACGAAAACGATGGCGTTGTCAAGGTCGCCGCCTTTGACCAGCTGGTTCTGGATGAGGAACTGCAGTTCGTTCAGGAAGACGAACGTGCGGCAATCGTAGATCTCAGGGTAGAAGTTGGCCATATCGTTGAGCATGGCTTGCTGTGCGGCCAGCACCTTGGTGCCGTAGTCCACGTTGACGGTCATGTTGAAATGGCTTGCCGGCTTTATGGTCAGCGTTATCTGCTGTTCGGGGATTTCAAGGGTGATTTCTTTCTTGACGACACCTGTGCGGCGGGGTGCATCGAGTTTCTGCAGGCCGGCGCTTTTGAGCATTTCGATGTATATCTGCGCGCTCCCGTCGAGAATGGGGGTTTCTGGTCCCGCAGTCTTGACGAGCACGTTGTCGATGCCGAGACCTGCCAATGCGGCCATAAGGTGCTCGATGGTGTGTACTTCAGCCTGACCCTCGCGGATGGAGGTGCCGCGCGAGGTGTCAAACACGTTTTGCGGCATGGCCCTCACTTCAGGAGCCCCGGGCAAGTCTATGCGCGAGAAGCGTACCCCGAAGCCGGCAGGTGCGGGCTCAAACGACACGGTTACCTGTTTGCCGGTATGTAATCCTTTTCCCGATATCGAAATCGGCGTCAAGACGGTAGTCTGCAAATTCATTAGATTGTTTGGTTGTTTAATAAATGGTTCAAGTTGCCAGGACTTCAGTTCATTTTTCGGTGTTCTTTGCAATCAACCGCATGCCGTGAAGTCCGTTAAACGGAATACGGGAACTTTGCCAGATGTGAGAGGGTATATTCTATTTTCTTCTTTCTTGTGCCAAAAGAGCAGATTGTCAGCCACGGATGTTATTCCTTGTTGTCGCTTTTGCCGAGTTCGTTCACTTGGCGGAACAGTTCGGGCAGTTTGCGGCGATAGACAATAAGGCGTCTTTCCTCGTTCAGCGGCACGGCAGGGTTGCCGAGGTACATGCCCTGTTTCAGCGAATGGGACACGCCGGCCTGCGCGCCGACAACCACGCCGTCGTCAAGGCTGATGTGGCCGGCAATGCCTGCTTGTCCGGCCAAGATGCAGTGCTTGCCCACTTTTGAGGAGCCGGCAATGCCTACTTGGGCTGCCATGCCCGTGCCCTCGCCGACGGTTACGTTGTGTGCTATCTGTACAAGGTTGTCAATCTTGACGTTGTCTTCGATGCGGGTCGATCCCATCGTGGCACGGTCAATGCAGGTGTTGGCCCCGATTTCCACGTTGTTGCCGATTTCCACGTTGCCGATCTGCGGAATCTTGAGGTACTGCCCGTCTTGTGCGGCAAATCCGAAGCCGTCGGCCCCGATGACACTGCCCGCATGCAAGATGCAGTCGCTTCCGATGACACAGCCGGCATATACTTTGACGCCAGAGTTCAAGACGGTGCGGTCCCCGATCTTCACGTTGTCGCCTAAACAGACTTGCGGATAAAGGCGCACCCCGTTCCCGACGGTCACGTTTTCGCCGATGCTGACAAATTCGCCAACATAGACGTTCTCGCCAATGTGGGCTGTAGGGGCAATGCAGGCTTTGTCGGAGATGCCGACTTTCTGGTTCTGCTGCATCGTCTCCTGATAGAAGTTGAGCAGTTTGGCAAATGCCAGATAGGAATTGGCTACCTTTATCAAGGTGCAGGGTACTTCGTGCTCCGGCTCGAAACCCTGATTGACGATGACCGCAGTGGCCTTGGTGTCGTATATGTAGTGCGTGTATTTCGGATTCGAGAGAAATGAAAGTCCGCCTGGCATTCCTTCCTCTATCTTGCAGACTGTTGTGATGATTGCGTCCGGATCCCCTGCAATTTCAGCCGAAAGCAGTTCGGCTATCTGTAAAACGGTGTATTTCATTGCATTTTTGAATTAGCGCGCAAAAATACAAAAATTGCCGTAGCCTTGGCAATGTCATGTCGGCTCTGCACGGCTGCCGCACGAAAAGAACTTAGAATGTAGATGCGCTACGCATATTGCCCCCCCTCCTCCATTCCTCATTCCTAATTCCTAATTCAATAATTGTTACGTCAGCCGGGGCTCGCATTTTGCGCAAAAACAACGCTTCCGTATTTTTTTATTACTTTTGCCGCTCTTAAAAAAATAATGTTAATGAAAAAACATCTGCTCTTTATTCTCCTTTGCACAGCCGTAACTTGCTGTTTTGCACAAAACAAGAAAATCACCATCGATGAAATCTGGAACCTTTACGCTTTTTATCCCCGAGGGGTGGCCGGCTACACCGCCATGCCCGTCAGTGACGACTACACCGTAATGAAGCGCGGCGGCATCGACCGATACAGTTTTGCCAGCGGAAAAAGAGTCGGCACGCTGGTCAGCAACGAGGAACTGGAAAGCCTAAGCCATGGCCGTGTGTCGATGGGCAACCTCGACTTCTATTCATTCTCAAGCGACGAAAAGCGGATGTTGCTCGCCGTGGATATGGAAAGCATCTGGCGCCGTTCCACACTCGCCTACTATTACGTCTATGATTTGGAAAAGAAAACGCTGACGATGGTGTCTGACACGAATGAGAAACTGCACTTTGCCGACCTTTCCGAAGACGGTCAGCATGCGCTTTTCGCCAAAGGGTGCGACCTCTATGTGCAGGATATGGCTACTGGCGCGGTCAACCGCATCACCCGCGACGGGCAGGAAAACGCCATCCTCAACGGCTATGCCGACTGGGTGTATGAAGAAGAACTGGACATGTCGCAGGCTGCCTCCTGGTCGCCAGACGGCACAAAAATCGCATTTCTCCGCTTCGACGAGCGCCGCGTCAAAGAGTACAACTTCGCCCTCTACGACAGCCTTTATCCCACCGATTTCAAATACAAGTACCCCAAGGCCGGCGAAGACAACTCGCTGGTAGATGTTTTTGTCTATGACTTGGCAAACGGAGCGCTCACCAGGATTGACCTCGGCGACAACAGCAACTGTTACTTCCCGCGCGTCTATTGGCTTCCGAACAGTCGCGATGCCGTAGTGCTCAAGCTCAACCGCCACCAGAACCGGCTCGACTTCATCCGTTACAACACCCTCACGGGGCTACAAGACATTGTCTATACCGACCAAAACGAGAAGTGGCTCGACGTCACCGACGACTACTACTTCCTCAAAGACAGCAAGAGCATGATTGTCACTTCCGAGCGCGACGGCTTCAACCACATCTACAAAGTCACTTTCGGCGGCGGCATCAAGCAGCTCACCTCCGGCAACTGGGAAGTGAACAAGATACAGTACGTCAACGAAGACAAGCAGCAGATTTATTACCTCTCCAACGAAAGTCATCTGCTCAACCGCGACCTTTACCTTGTCAACTTCGACGGCAAGAAGAAAAAGATGCTCAGCAGCGGCGACGGCTGGAACAGCACCGCCTTCAGTCCTAACGGCCACTTTTACCGCAACGTCTATTCCTCGCTCAACGTGCTGCCGCAATACTCCATCCACAATGCAGCCGGCAAAGAACTGCGCGTGCTCAACGACAACAAAGGCGTGCAGAAGACTATGGACGACTACGGCTTCGCAAAACGCGAAATCATCAACTTCACCACCGCCGACGGCATCGAGCTTTACGGCTGGATGTTGAAGCCCGCCGACTTTGACCCGTCAAAGAAATACCCGGTTATGATGAACTGCTACGGCGGTCCCGGCAGCCAACAGGTGATGAACGCCTACTCGGGTGCGCAAGACCTGGCTTTCTACCAGATGCTTGCCCAGCAGGGTTACATCTCCGTGTGCGTGGACGGGCGCGGCACCGCCACCCGGGGCGACGCCTTCAAGAAAGTGATATACCAGCAAATGGGCAAATACGAAGCCATTGACCAGATTGCCGCCGCCAACTGGCTGAAAACATTGCCGTATGTAGATGGCAACCGCATCGGCATCTGGGGCTGGAGCTTCGGAGGCTACCTCTCCGCCCTCTCCCTGTTCCGGGGCGACGGCACCTTCAAGATGGCCATCTCCGTGGCTCCTGTCACCAACTGGCGCTACTATGACAACATCTACACCGAACGCTTCATGAGAACCCCCCAGGAGAACCCTGACGGCTACGACCTCAACTCCCCTACCACCTACGCAAACAAACTGCAAGGCAAGTACCTCCTCATCCACGGCACCGCCGACGACAACGTGCATTTCCAGAACGCTATGGAACTGGTGAAAGCCCTCAACGAAGCCGAAGTCGAGTACGACCAGTTCTTCTTCCCTAACAAGAACCACTTCATCATGGGCGGAAACACCCGCGCATACCTTTACAAGAAACTGGCCAAATATATTCTCAACAACCTGTAAAAACGCTAATTCCGGGAGCGGGCAAAACCGTTCCTTTTTTTTAAAATAACACGCCACCACTATGAAAAGATTTCTACTTATTCCCTTGTTTTGTGCCCTGTTAGGATTCGCCCGCGCCGACGGAGGCATGTGGCTGCCCCTTTTCCTGCAGTACAACGAGGCTGAAATGCAGCAATTAGGCTTCAGGCTGACTGCTGAAGACGTTTACAGCGTCAACCACCACAGCATGAAAGACGCCATCGTGCTCTTCGGCGGAGGCTGCACGGCAGAACTTATCTCCAGCCAAGGGCTGCTGCTCACCAACCACCATTGCGGCTACAGCTACGTGCAGTCGCACAGCACTATGGAACACAACTACCTGCAAAACGGCTTCTGGGCCAAAAGCAAGGCTGAAGAGATCCCGATGGAGGGGCTCACGGTCACTTTCCTTGTCTATATGAAAGACGTGACCGAAGCGGTGCTCCGCAACGTGACCGATGACATGGACGACAATCTGCGGCAGCAGACCATCAAGCAGAACATAGCCGCCGAGACCAAGAAAGCCACTGACGGCAACGGCTACAACGCCTCCATCAAACCCTTCTACTACGGCAACCAATACTTTATGTTTGTGACCGAAAACTACCGCGACATCCGGCTCGTGGGCGTGCCGCCCGAGAGCATCGGCAAGTTCGGAGGCGACAGCGACAACTGGATGTGGCCGCGTCACACGGGCGACTTCTCTCTCTACCGCATCTATACCGCCCCCAACGGCAAACCCGCAGACTACTCCGCCGACAATGTCCCGATGAAGCCCAAGAAATACTTCCCTGTCTCCATCAAAGGCATCGAAGAGAACGACTTCACCTTGGTGTTCGGCTATCCGGGCAGCACCCGCCAGTTTCTGCTCTCCGATGGCGTGAACATCACCGCCAACATCCAGAACCCCATCGCCATTGATGCGCGCACCATACGCCTCGATGCCATGAAACGGCAGATGAACCTCGACCCTCGCACACGCCTGATGTATTCAGCCAAAGCCAACAGCATATCCAACGGTTGGAAAAAATGGCAAGGCGAGACCAAAGGCATCCGCGAATGCCGCGTCATCGAAAAGAAGCAGCAAGCCGAGCAAGAGTTCCAGCAGTGGGCAGAACAGGACGCCGCCCGCAAACAGCAGTACGGCACCCTCATCGCCGACATGAAAGAACTGTACAAAGGCATCGCCGACCAGACCGAAGCCGTCACATTCGTATCCGAATGTGTTTTCGGACCTGAAATGATGCTCAATCTGGTGCGGCACTACTACAACAACCTCGCCGAACCACTTGCCAAAGGCAGCGAAATCGCACTCGAGACGGCGCGCGCCAATGTGTTGCAGAAAAACTCGTCGCTCCATGCCGGCTACAGTCTCCCCATCGACCGCGAATGTTTCATTGAGCTTTTCACCTTCTATTTCACCAAAGAGAAACCCGGACTTATACCCGCCGAACTGCACACCTACATCCAAGATGAGAACACGGTTCGTCAACGTATGGCTCAGTTGTGGGATGCCCAAGCCACCACAGCCCCCTACTTCACCGACAGTGCCAAGTTTGCACGCTTTGTGCAGGAAGCGTCTGTCAAACAAATCGCCAAAACTGCCAACGCTGAGTTGCTGCGCATCTACAAAGCCGTCTTTGACAATTATTTGCAGACCTATATGGAGATGAGCAACAACACCGCCAAACTCAACACCCTTTACCGCAAGTATGTGAAAGCCCTGATGGAGAAAGACACCGCCAAGGTGTTCTACCCTGACGCCAACCTCACCATGCGGGTCACCTACGGCCAGGTTAAAGGCTTTGAGCCGGCCGACGGCATCCAGTACGGATACTACACCACCCTCGACGGCATTATGGAAAAAGAGAACCCTGACGTTTACGACTACCACGTTGACCCTCGGCTCAAGCAGCTGTGGCAAGACAAAGACTACGGCCGCTATGCCAACAAAGAGGGCAAGTTGCCCGTAGCCTTCATTGCGGGCAACCACACCACGGGAGGCAATTCCGGCAGCCCGGTCATCAACGCTGACGGCCAGCTCATCGGCGTCAACTTCGACCGCGTTTGGGAGGGCACTATGAGCGACCTCTACTATGATGCCAGCCGCTGCCGCAACATCAGCCTCGACACGCGCTACTTCCTGTTCATTGTGGACAAATTCGCAGGCGCGCACAACCTGATAGAAGAAATGGACATCATCGAATAACGGCGCCGCACTATGATTTCGTTCGAAAACATCGACAAGTTCGACAAGCAGTACGACTTCTACATGAACTTCCTGTGCATATTGCACAACCACATCTACTATCGCCATTTCTACATTCTCAACAAGGAGAACATACCGCCTAAAGGACAGCCCACCATCGTCATCGCCAACCACCAGAACGGGTTGATGGATGCCATGGCCATCTTGCACACCATGTTCAAAGACCGCCGGCAGCCAGTATTCATTGCGCGCGGCGACATCTTCAAGAAAGACAAAGTGGCGCGGATTCTGCGTTTCCTTAAAATCCTGCCCACCTTCAGGACCCGAGACGGCAGTTACAGCGACGTGCGCAGCAATCTGGCCATCTACAATCGCGCTGCCCGCGTGCTGCGCAACGGAGGCACCTTGGTCATCTTCCCCGAGGCCACGCACCAGCACGGACACTACATGAACACTTTCAAGAAAGGGTTCTGCCGCATCGCATTTGCCGCCGAAGAACTCAACGATTTCAAATTGGGGCTTCAGGTTCTGCCGCTCAACATACACTACTCCAACTACTTTTCGTTCCACAGCGACCTGATGGTCACGGCAGGCAAGCCTTTCACCATCGACGAGTTCTTCGAGACCTACCAAGAGAACCACGACCGGGCTTATCTGGCACTCAACGAGAAAGCGCGTGCCCGTGTCAAAGAACTCACCCCCGACATTGACATCCCCGAGTACTACAACGAGATTGAGGCGCTCACGCAGATGATGAGCGGACCTCTGCTCCGAAGCAAGGGGCTGCGTCCCAACTACCTGCCGCACCAGAAAGATGCCGCCATGACCATCATAGCCCGCATAAAGCAACTGCAGGCCGACAACGAAGACGCATTCACGAAGCTTATGATGCAGACGCGCGAGTATCTGTCGCTGCTCAAGCAGTTAGGGCTTCAAAACTGGGTCGTCAACCGCAAATTGTCCTTCTTCAGGCTGCTTTGGCGCATCTTGCTTATGGCTGTATCGTTGCCGCTCTTTGTATTCGGGTACGTCAACAACTTCATACCAGACAGCATCACACGCCGGCTCACCAACCGCGTCAAAGACCCTATGTTGCACTCCTCGTTCCAGTACGTCATCGGCACCATCATCGCATTCCCCATCTTCTACATCATCATGCTGGGCGCAGTATGGGCAATCAGCAAACACTTCCTTATAGCCTTGGCTTATCTGCTTGCCATGTTCTGCACCGAGTTTTTTGCGCACTACTACAAAATAGCCCTCAAAAAACTCTGCGACTACTTCAAGGCGCAACGCCACAAGCGCTCGGCCGAGTACCGGCGGCTTTGCCAACTCAACCGGGAGATAACAGAGACTATGGAAAAAACGGTGATGTAGATCAGACGTAAGACTTGAGACTTTAGATTTGCGGATGGTTTTTCCGTTGCGGTTGTCCGGATTTTCATGCAAACAAAACATATTGAAAAAAACGCATTGCGCGATTGCTGAAAATTTCGTATGTTTGCGCTTTCTTAAAAAAGAAAAAACAGGAATAACAACTAACAACCAATT
>CAVIPZ010000048.1:0-10739 GCA_963644715.1 bacterium
GCGTAACGCACTAAAATCTAAATTCGTCAGAAGGGGTCTAATGTTTTTTACTAATCAATTTTAAACAGAAATGGAAACAGTGAAACTTAAATTCAGGCCCTCTTCAGTTCCGTCAAAAGAGGGAACGCTATTCTTTCAGGTGACTCATAACCGTATGGTGCGGCGAGTCAAAACAGGATGCAGACTGTATCCGCACGAATGGAATGCCGCCACAGAACAAATTGTATTTCCAAATGCCGCTGACGACGAACGCCTGGGCTACCTGATGTCATGGCGCGAGACGCTGCGCGGAAATGTACAACGGTTCAAGGCGATTGCCCGGCAGCTCGAACATACTGCCTCTGAATTTTCCGTTGATGATATTGTGGAGCAGTATCTCTCGCTTAAGGACGATGGGTTCGTCTCCTTTGCCCGCAAACTCATCACGAAACTGAAACTGGTGGAGAAATTATGCACTGCCGAGCGTTACACTACGGTGCTGAACAGTTTTGAACGTTTCCTCGGCGGCGCAGACGTGCCCGTCACGGAGGTCGATTCCGATTTGATGGTCAGATACGAGAACAGCCTGAAAGCCCACGGCCTTTGCCCTAATACAATATCTTATTATATGCGGGGACTGCGGGCCGTCTATAACCGGGCCGTCGAAGAGAAACTGACGGTGCAGCGCATCCCGTTCAAACATGTCTATACGGGCATCGGCGAGACTGTGAAGCGCGCGCTGCCGCTCAACACAATACGTCTGATCAAGAACCTCGACCTGACTTCCAATCCTGCGGAAGATTATGCTCGCGACATCTTTATGTTTTCGTTCTATACGCGGGGCATGTCATTTGTGGACATGGCGTTTCTGAAAAAAAAGGACCTGCACAACGGCATCCTTTCATACCGGAGGCAGAAGACGGGGAAACAGATGTTTGTGAAATGGGAAAAACCTATGCGCGAAATCGTTGAGAAATATGAAACCCGTAACTCGCCTTTTTTGCTTCCGATCGTAAAGGACCCGAACGCCCGCATCCGACAACAATACAAGAGCGCGGCACACTTTGTAAATGACAAATTGAAAGTTTTGGGAAAAAGGCTCAATCTCCCGATTCCGTTGACCACATACGTGGCACGTCACAGCTGGGCTTCTGTCGCAAAAAACAGAAATGTACCCGTTTCTGTCATCAGCGAGGCTATGGGGCACGATTCGGAGAAGACTACACGCATCTATCTTGCCTCATTGGACACTTGCGCCGTTGATAAAGCCAATAGTCAGATACTCAAAGCATTACAAAGATAAATATTAAATGCGGACGTTTGCATGCTCGTTTTCAATTTAATGGAAACTAACAAGATTGTTTGAAAACAGGCACAAACTCTCTTTTCAGGAGAAATATTCTCTTTTCAGGAGAAATAGGCGATGTAAAAACAACTGACTATCAGAATTTTATGTTTAAACAGCCTTTTGAAATGCACAGTTTGCTTGACTGTTGCTCAAAATATCATCCGCTATTTTGAAATTTTTGTTATTTTTGCGCCGTTAATATTTCTCCTGAAAAGAGAAGTATTAACCGGTTGAAAACGAAATGTGAGAAAACAAAAATCATTGTTTCAACGTGCTCAACATGAATAGTCTGAAGTTGGGGTTTGAACATCCGCAACTTTGCAAGGTTAAAAATGTAACTGCTTGTAACATAGAATAATGGGTCAACAGGCAGGATTAGAAGAATTGCATTGCCCCGAGCGTATGTCCGACTTTGGGATTGAACAGCAGCCGTGTTGGTTTGTGCTGCGCGACCTGAAGCGCTCCAATGCCAAGCTACCCGCATACCAGCTGCTGCAGAATCTCGATTTCGAGGTTTTCACGCCGATGAAGGAACAGTTGAGGCTCTGCCGTGGCAAAAAAGTCCGTGAGCAGGTCCCCTTTATCCGCGATCTGCTCTTTGTACACGATACTCGCGAAAACCTTGACCCCGTTTTGGAAATTCATTCCACCATTCAGTACCGTTTCCAGAAAGGCGAAGCCTACCGGAGTCCGATGGTGGTGCCTACAGCCGAAATGGAACGCTTTATCTATGCTGTAAGACAGACGGATCGCCCTAAATATTACCTCCCGGGCGAGTTGACCCCTGACATGTACGGGCGCGAGATATGCATTCAGGGCGGCCCTATGGACGGCTTTGCAGGAAAACTGCTGAAGATGCGCGGCTCGAAAAAGAAAATCCTGCTCGTGGAGATGCCCGGCTTCTTCTCGGCCGGGGTGGAAGTGAGCCCGGACTTTATCAAGTTGTTGTAAATGAATTATTTTAACCAGGAAAATTCTATTTCCTTGTTATAACTATGAATAACGTAAGAGTATGCTTTATTGGATTGTAAACAGCGTTTTGTCTTTTTTGTGCAGTGTATTAATTGCAGCCTTGATTATTCCGCAGATACTGCTGATAGCCTTTCGTCGGCGTCTGTTCGACATGCCCGATGACCGCAAAATTCATAATTTCGCCGTGCCCCGTCTCGGCGGCTTTGCCTTTATGCCTGTGGTCTGTTTCGTGCTTGTGCTGCTGTTGGGCATCAGCACGATGACCGGACATTTTGAGTTCCTGTATCAAATGAGAGCAAACATATGTCATTTGGCATTCGCTTTTTGCTCTTGCATTTTGCTGTATATGATAGGTTTGGCCGACGACCTGATCGGCATCCGCTACCGGGGCAAGTTCATCATCCAGATTTTCTGCGGAATTCTGATGATTGCAGGCGGCATCTATATCAACGACCTGCACGGTGTCTTGGGCATCTACGCCGTTCCAAAGTGGTTGGGTTACCCCCTGACAATATTGCTCACGGTGTTTATCATCAATTCCATCAACCTGATTGACGGCATCGACGGGCTGGCTTCTGGCCTCAGCAGTGTGGCATGCCTGTTTTACGGACTCATTTTCTTTATGCTTCACGACTACATCTTTGCGTTGATCGCGTTTGCTACCGTTGGCGTGCTGCTGTCGTTTTTTTATTACAATGTGTTCGGCGACCCCAAGCGCGGACGCAAAATCTTTATGGGTGACACGGGCAGCCTTACTGTCGGCATGCTGCTTTGTTTCTGTTGCATCCGACTCACTATGTGCATACCAAAAGACATCGCGGCAATGGCAAATCCGATGGTGCTGGCATTTACGCCGCTGATGGTGCCTTGCTGCGATGTGGTAAGGGTTTACTTTTACCGCCTCCGCAACAAGAAAAACCCGTTCCTGCCCGACAAGAACCATATTCACCACAAATTGCTGGCCATAGGGATGAGCCAGCGGTGGGCGATGATAACGATTGTTGCGGTGTCAATACTGTTTGTGGCTCTGAATGTTATCCTCTCTCCCTTTGTGGATGTGAACTTGATTGTGCTGGGCGATGTGCTGATTTGGACGCTCGCCAATGTCTGGCTCTCAAAACGCATCCGTAAAATTCATCCTATACCTGCAACTGAACAATTAAACCCTAACGAAATATGAAAGGCAGACAACTTTTTTGCTTGTTGGCGATTGCTTTTGTGATGGGCTCCTGCGCTACGCCCAAAGTCGCCTATTTCAAAGACGTGACTCCGGGCACGGCGGAAAAGATCCTCTATCCGCTCGAGATAAGGGTGCGCCCCGAGGACAAAATTTCAATTATGGTCAACAGCAAGGATCCCCTGCTGATGGACCTTTTCAACCTCCCCATCATCTCACGGCAAGTGGGCAACGCCGCCACGACCGCCGCCAGCCAGGGCATTTCAGGCTATACCATCAACCAGGACGGAGACATAGATTTCCCTGTGCTGGGGCTCATCCATGTTGCGGGAATGACCCGGCAGGAGATTTCAGCCTACATCAAGAACGAGTTGACAACCAAGGATTTGGTCAAAGACCCTGTGGTGACGGTGGAGTTTATGAACCTGACCGTGTCTGTACTGGGTGAGGTGGCTCACCCCGGCCGCTTCAATATCGACAAGGACAGACTGACGCTGCTGGAAGCTTTGAGCATGGCCGGCGACCTGACCGTGTATGGAAAACGCGACAATGTGCTGGTGCAGCGCGACGACAGCGGCATTAAAACGCTCTATAAGGTGAACCTCAACTCGGGTTATGACTTGTATCAATCCCCCGTCTATTACCTGCAGCAGAACGACATTGTTTATGTGGAACCCAATGCGGTGAAAGCACGGCAGGCTACGGTCAACGGCAACAACGTACGTTCCGTCTCTTTCTGGATGTCGCTTGCCTCGCTGATAGCCTCCATTACGGTACTGTTTGTGAAGTAGCCGCTTGAAAATGATTGTTTTTTTACTGATTTTTTTGATTGAGATATGTCTGAAAACCCAAAGAATAATCCAACTGACCAGCAGGGCGACGCCTTGCAGATAAAGGATGTCCTTTACCTCTGCCTTGCCAAGTGGAAGTGGTTCGTGTTGTCATTGATCATTATGCTCTGCATCTCGGCAGTCTATCTGTTGTGTACCCATCCCGTTTACACCCGTTCTGCCTCGGTGCAGATTAAGGACGATACCAAAGGAAAGTCGGTTTCTTCTGACATTGACGTGTTCTCTGAACTCGGCCTGTTCAAGTCGCATACCAATGTCAACAATGAGGTAATCGCGTTCCAGTCGCCCGCCTTGATGGCCGAAGTTGTTAAACGGCTGAATCTGGACCTCAATTACATGTCGCCCGGCACTTTCCACCGCAATGTGGCATACGGCCTTACGTTGCCCGTGACGGTGAGCATGGACGGCTTCCCCGAAGACGAATCGGCCGGCTTTACGCTGAAGGTGTTTCCCGACAAGACGCTGAAACTGTCAGACTTTACCCGCAACGGCAAAGAGGTGGACAGAAAAGCGGTGAGCGGCCGCCTGCACAAGGAGGTCTCTACGCCGTTGGGAAACATAACGGTCAGCATAACCCCCAATTTTGAACGCGGCAAGGAATATACGCTGTTTGTGAGCAAGTCGAGCATCTACAATGCGGTGAATGCTTGCCAGTCGAACCTGACGGTAGCCTTGAAAGACAAGGAGGCTACAGTCATCGAGCTGTCGTACAAGGACAAGTCAACGCAACGGGCTGAAGATGTGCTGAATATGCTGATTTCTGTCTATAACGAGAATTGGGTGAAAGACAAGAACCAGATTGCCGTCAGTACCTCGATGTTCATCAACGAGCGTTTGGGGGTCATTGAACGGGAACTCGGGAACGTGGACGAGGACATCTCCTCCTACAAGTCGGAGAACCTGCTGCCCGACGTGCAGGCCGCATCTACGATGTACATGACCCAGAACAGTGCCGCTAATGCCCAGATACAGGCACTGAACAACCAGCTTTATATGACCCGTTACATCCGGAAGTACTTGACCAACGACGCCAACCGCACGCAGTTGCTTCCTGCCAACTCGGGTATCGAGAGCGCCAGCATCGAGGCGCAGATTGCCGAATACAACAGCCAGTTGCTGCAACGCAACCGTCTGGTGGCCAACAGCAGCGTGAAGAACCCGTTGGTGGTGGATATGGACGAAGCCTTGGTGTCAATGCGGGCGGCTATTATCAAATCTATTGACAATCAAATTGTTACACTCGAGTCGCAGATTGGCAGTTTGCAGCATACCGCACAGCAGACAACATCGCGCATTGCCGCCAACCCTACGCAAGCAAAATTCCTGCTTTCGGTAGAACGTCAGCAGAAAGTGAAAGAGGCCCTTTACCTTTTCCTGCTTCAGAAACGTGAGGAAAACGAATTGTCGCAGGCTTTTACCGCCTATAATACCCGCATTGTCAATCCGCCTTACGGCAGTTTGAAGCCCACTTCGCCTCAACGCAGGAACATTCTGCTTATAGCTTTTGCGCTCGGACTTATCATTCCCGCCGGCATCATCTGCCTCACGGAGGCGGCCAACACACGCGTGCGCGGCAGAAAAGACCTGGAGGGCGTGACCGTGCCGCTCATTGGCGAGATTCCGCTGTATGTGAGAAAAAAGAAAGGACTGCTCAAACGGAAACAGAAAGAGACGAAAACGGTGGTCGTAAAGGAGGGAAGCCGCGACATCATCAACGAGGCTTTCCGCGTGCTGCGTACCAATATCGAGTTTATGACCAGCAAAGACAAAACGCAGAATGTCTTTGTCATCACTTCATTCAACCCCCACAGCGGCAAGTCCTTCCTCTCTGTCAATATTGCCATCAGTTTCGCTATCAAGGACAAAAAGGTGTTGGTGGTTGACGGCGACTTGCGTCACGGGTCAGCCTCCGCTTACATAGGCTCTCCCTCCCGTGGGTTGAGCGACTACCTGTGCGGACGTGTCGATGACCTTGACGGCATCATTGTGACCGACTCCAGCCACCCTAATCTCGATGTGCTGCCCGTCGGCACCATCCCGCCAAACCCGACTGAACTGCTGTTTGACGACCGCCTGAAACTTGTTTTCCAAACGGTACGCCAACAATATGATTATGTGCTGATTGACTGTCCGCCTGTAGAACTGGTGGCCGATACGCAAATTATTGAGAAACTCGCCGACAGAACCGTGTTCGTGGTTCGCGCCGGTATGTTTGAACGCAATATGTTGCCCGAACTGGAGAAGATTTATGCTGAAAAGAAATACAAGAATATGTCGATGATCCTCAACGGCACCCAGGGCGGCAATGGTCATTACGGATACCGCTACGGCTATCGTTACGGATACCGTTATGGCTATCACTATGGCTACGGCTCCGGATACTATTACGGCACCGACAAGAAACGGGGGGGGGTAAATGGATGGTTGTCAAATAGTTAGAGTGTCAAACTACAATAATCCCCACAGTGCTTAGGTTCTGCCATAAACGGAGGCTTTCAGACAGCGGGTTGCTTTCGGGCTTCACCGACTGCCATTCCCACATTCTGCCAGAGGTGGACGACGGAGTGGAGACGATGGACGAGTCGCTTGCCATCCTCTCCTGCTACGAGGCTTCAGGGGTAAGCGAGGTGTGGCTTACGCCGCACATTATGGAAGACGTGCCCAATGAGACAGTTACGCTGCGGCAACGGTTCTCCCAACTGTCGGCCGCATACCAAGGCCCGATAACGCTGCACCTGTCTGCAGAGTATATGATCGACAGCCTGTTCCGTGCGCGCCTCGCCAGCGGCGACTTGCTGCCGTGGGGCAAACAACAAAACCGGCTGCTGGTGGAGACCTCCTGCTTTGGCGCCCCCGCCGGCTTCCGCGCCCTCTTGCATGAAATTGCCGCCAAGGGCTATTATCCTGTGCTCGCTCATCCCGAACGTTACATGTATATGGCCAAGTCAGACTATCGGCAATTGCACAGTTTGGGCGTTGAGTTTCAACTCAACCTCTTTTCGCTCTTGGGCATGTACGGCAAGGAGGCGCAACTTAAAGCCAAACTGCTGCTAAAGGCAGGAGCCTATTCTTACATAGGCAGTGACTTGCACCGCTATGCCGCGCTCGAACATGCTTTGCAGCAACGCCTTAGTGCCAAAACAGTGCAGCGGCTCAAGGACATTGCCGACAAGCTGCGGCACAACGACTTGTGACAGAAAGCACCGGATGCCGTCTTTTGATTAGCGATTTTACATCATACTCATTGTGTGCATATTTTTCACCATAAATGCACTTGTTGAGTGAAAATATTATCTTTGTGCACTTTTTAACAGCGAGAAAAAATGGTTGAAGAGTCCTTGTATGCCTATATGCGCTTGCAGAAGGAGTTGACAGCAAGCAGTTTTCACCGTTACCTTTACGATAGGGTGAACTGGTCGGCCCGTATGATAGCCATAACGGGAGCAAGAGGGGTGGGCAAGTCAACAATGGTGTTGCAATACCTGAAAGAACAGGCCTCAGAGGTCAATTCTCTCTATGTTTCTGCCGACCACACCTATTTCAGCACTCATTCCCTTGTTGAGGTTGCGGATGAATTCTCGAAAGAGGATGGTAAGGTTTTCGTTATTGACGAAATACACAAGTATCCTGACTGGTCGCGTGAAATCAAACAGATTTACGATACGCATCCAGACATGCGCGTGGTTTTTACGGGCTCTTCTGTGCTTGACATTAAGGCTGGCGTTGCCGATTTGAGCCGAAGGGTACTCCAATACACGTTGTATGGACTCTCTTTCAGAGAATATCTGGAACTGTTTCATAATATTACCGTCCGCAAGTACTCGTTGAAGGAGATCTTGGACGGAAAGGCGCGGATAAACGGGGTGCTTCACCCGTTGCCCCTGTTCCGGAAATACCTTGCTGAAGGCTATTACCCGTTTGCACTCAAGTGCGATTTTGCGAAGAGAATGCAGAATGTCATTATGGGGACAATTGAGTCTGATGTTGCCCAATATGCCGGGTTGAAAGCCGCTACGGCAAGGAAACTGAAGAAAATGCTTGCCGTGATTGCGACTTTGGCACCGTATAAACCTAACGCTGACAGCCTTGCCGTTGAAGTTGGCGTCAGCCGAAACAGCATCACTGACTACCTTGCTTTGCTCGAAAAGGCGCAATTGATAGGACAGTTGCGAGACGACACGGGAGGCATTCGAGGCTTGGGCAAGGTTGAAAAGGTCTATATCGACAATCCGAGTCTGATGACCGCTTTGGCCGGCAGCAACACCGATGCGGGAAATATGAGGGAGACGTTTTTCAACAATCAGATGCGGGTAGAGCATGATGTGATTGCGTCGCGCCAGTATGACTTTGTCATCGGCAACTGCACTTTTGAGGTCGGCGGCAAGGGCAAGGGGAAAAAGCAGATTGCGGAAATGCCGGAGGCCTATATTGTAAGGGATGACATAGAATTTGCGCAAGGCAATGTTATTCCGCTATGGGCGTTCGGACTTAATTATTGATTCTGATAACTTGCAGGTTTTCACTATGTTGCACAAACATTTTCCAAAATATGCCACAATAAAGAGAACAAACGTGGCCGCAAAGATTCTCCTCTCGCTGCTGGTGCTTGCTTGCGGGAGCATTAAGGCACAAGAAGACTACGTGGCGAGTCAGGAAGTGATGGCCGCGCGCGAACGTTTTCAGGACAACAAGTTCGGAATCTTCATCCATTGGGGCATCTATGCTATGATGGCTGACGGGGAATGGAATATGCAGGTAAACGACCGTAACCATACAGAGTATGAGCACCTTGCGGCAGCGTTTTACCCGTCGCGGTTTTCTGCTGCCGAGTGGGTGTCTGCCATCAAAGCATCAGGGGCGAAGTACCTGACGGTAACCTCGCGCCATCACGACGGGTTCTCGATGTTCCATAGCGACGCTTCCGATTACAACATTGTGGATGCCACCCCGTTCAAGCGCGATGTCATTGCCGAACTTGCTGCGGAGTGCCACAGACAGGGCATAGACCTGCATTTGTACTACTCGCATTTAGACTGGGGACGCGAAGACTACTGGCCTTTGGGACGCACCGGTCACGGCACCGGACGCACCAGCCACGGCGAGTGGGGCACATACGCCCGCTTTATGGAACAGCAGCTTACAGAACTGCTGACCAACTACGGCAAAATAGGCTGCATCTGGTTCGACGGGGTGTGGGACAAAGACGAGTTTCCGCGCGAGCGGCAGCCTGAACTCTGGGGGCTCTACAGCCAGTACGAACTCATTCACCGCCTGCAGCCCGGCTGTCTGGTGGGCAACAACCACCATCTGCTCCCGTTCGGCGGCGAGGATATCCAGATCTTCGAGCGTGACATCCCAGGACAGAACGAGGCGGGCTATTCCGGGCAGGGCATCAGCCGGTTGCCGCTCGAGACCTGCCAGACCATGAACGGGTCGTGGGGCTACAGGATGTCTGACTTGGAATACAAAAGCACTGAAGAACTGATCCGCTACCTTGTGCGCACGGCGGGCATGAACGCCAACTTGCTGCTCAATGTCGGGCCGCGACCCGACGGCACGCTGCCCGAACAGGCCGTGGAGCGGCTGCGGGGCATTGGCGAATGGCTCGCGGCAAACGGCAAAAGCATCTACGGCGCGCGCGGCGGCATCATTGCACCGCAAGACTGGGGAGTGACCACCCAGAAAGACAACGTGCTCTATGTGCATATTCTCAATTTGCAAGACAGCACCCTGACGCTCGCTTGCGGACAGCACAAGCTTCGCAAAGCAACGTTCTTGGCCACTGGCGACAAAGTCGCGTTCAAGCAGGCCAAAGACGGCGCCGTCACGCTCACTTTCGCCGCCCCGCCGCAGGGCACCGACTGCATCGTCGCCCTCGAGTTCAAAGACGACTTATAATTTATGACGTAAGACTTTTTTCAGTTCAACGTTCAATCCGGCGAGGACTTACGATTTACGATGAAAGATGTGAAGAAGGAACAATGCGCATAGTGCTCTAAACACTAAGTTCTAAACTCTAAACTCGCATCGGCACGTAAATATGACTATCTTTGCGGCGAGATTTACGGAAAAATGAAATATGTGGGGCTGACAGGTGTTACAATTGTTAGTAATATAAGTTCCCATAATATCGTTGAATATGGAATGTAAAGATTGGAATCCGATTGAACAATTTAATATTAAACCAAAAGTACTGCTAATCGGACATGACCCTTGCCTTCGGAGATCTGATACCATTGCAGATTATGCACTTTTCAGCGACTATTATTTTAAGAGTGAACCACTGAATGGATCAGACAGACGTAAGTACGGATTGGCAAAAAATAGTCTTGAACAAGTTCTGGATATAACGGGCAGTAGATATAGCCCTAAAGATATATATGTGACAAACTTATGCAACAAGGCTTTGGAA
>CAVIPZ010000049.1:0-10683 GCA_963644715.1 bacterium
TCGCTACAAACATAACCCGTACGTTCACAATAATCATCGAAAGCTTCTTGAACTGATTGGCCTTTATAAACAGGTATCAGAATCAGGTTCTTGGAATTCATTTGTTGAAAACAATAAGAGTCGTTGGTTCCAATTTTAACAAGAGCTGAATTGTTTCCAGAATCGTCGAAAAGCATAATTTCCTTGCTATACTTGCCAAAATATAGACTGTTTGAAATCTCTTTCAGATCTTTTTCACCTGTTAAATCTGCATCTGACTTTTTCTCACAAGAAGTAAGAAATGAAAGAGCCATCAATAAATAAAAAATTTTCTTCATCGCTTTGTTTGTTTTAATTTGCTTGCAAATATACATTTTTTCTGTATTTGATTACGGTACCGCACGAAACAGAATTTAGATTTTAGACTATAGACATTAGAGGCGTTACGCGTGTTGCAATTCCTAATTCCTAATTAAGTTTCTGCCCTGGCATTATGCGCCGGACGAAAAGAGTCTTAAGCCAGTCCTGCCCCTGTTGGAACAGCAGGGCAAAACATAAAGTTTTTTATGTACATTTGCGCTCTATATATGTAAAAATACAACAAGTTTAAAATCAATACTATAGAATTATGAAGCAGTTGATAGAATGTGTTCCCAACTTCAGTGAGGGAAGGAATCCGGAGATCATAGAACAGGTGGCTGACGTTATCAGACAGTCAGAGGGTGTTACATTGCTGGACGTGGATCCGGGCGCAACTACAAACCGTACGGTAGTGACCTTTGTGGGCACGCCTGATGCGGTGGTAGAGGCAGCGTTGAAATTGATGTCTAAGTGCAAAGAGTTGATAGATATGCGTTTTCATCATGGCGATCATCCTCGCTTTGGCGCTACTGACGTATGTCCTCTGGTGCCGGTAGCCAATATCACGATGGAAGAGACGGTCGAGTATGCGCGCAAATTGGCAAAAAGAGCAGGTGAAGAACTCGGCATTCCCGTTTATTGTTACGAAAATGCAGCGTTTGAAGACAAACGCCATAATTTGGCCAATTGCAGAGCCGGAGAATACGAGGCTTTGAAAGACCGCATTGTTTCAAAGGAATGGAAACCCGACTTTGGTCCGGCAGAGTTTACGGAGAGCGTGGCCAAGAGCGGCGCCACGGCTGTCGGCGCGCGTGATTTCCTCATTGCGGTAAACTATAACCTGAACACCACCTCAACCCGCCGCGCCAATGCCATCGCTTTTGACGTGCGTGAGAAAGGGCGCCCGCTCCGCGATGGCAACCCTATCACGGGAAAGATCCGCAAAGACGAGAACGGCAAGCCTATTATGCAGCCGGGCACACTCAAGGGCACCAAGGCTATTGGCTGGTATATTGCTGAATACGGCATCGCCCAGGTTTCGATGAACATTACCGACACGAACGCCACCCCGCTGCACATAGCTTTTGACGAGGTGTGCAACAAGGCTGCCGCCCGCGGCATAAGGGTTACCGGTGCCGAAATTGTAGGTCTTATCCCGAAGAAAACCCTGATAGAGGCCGGCAATTATTATCTGGCAAAACAGAAACGCTCTCTCGGCATCGATGAGAAAGAAAAGATCAAAATAGCCGTCAAGTCGATGGGGCTGGATGACTTGAAGCCATTCAATCCCGAAGAGAAAGTGATCGAGTACCTGCTCGACAAGGCTGACACGGCCCCGAAACTGGTGAACATGACCTGCACGGGCTTTGCTGACGAGACGGCTTCTGAAAGTCCTGCACCGGGCGGCGGTTCCATCTCTGCCTATATGGGTGCGCTGGGCGCTGCCCTCGGCACGATGGTAGCCAATCTTTCTTCGCATAAGCCCGGCTGGGACGACAACTGGGAGTTTTTCTCTCAATGGGCTGAAAAAGGTCAGGCTCTGAAAGAAAAACTGCTTGCCCTTGTGGATGAAGACACTAATGCTTTCAATGTCATTATGAATGCTTTTGGCATGCCGAAAGGCTCTGAGGAGGAGAAAGCTGCCCGCAAACAGGCTATCCAAGAGGCTACAAAATATGCTACCGAGGTACCAATGAAGACCATCAAAGCCTCATTTGAGGTGTTTGACATTTGCCAGGCAATGATTGAGAAAGGCAACCCCGCCTCCGTTTCGGATGCCGGCGTAGGTTCGCTCTGTGCCCGTGCCGCTGTACACGGCGCCTACCTCAATGTCAAAATCAACGCCTCCTCTCTTGACGATAAAGCCTATGCCGACAAGATGATTGCCGAAGCCCGCGACTTTGCCGCCCGCGCCGACGAGAAAGAAAAGGCTTTGATGGAAATGACCGAAAAGATAATCGGCTAATATAAATTTATCGTGAAACTGCTGGTCGTGCTGTCCCGGTTCCCTTATCCCCTCGAAAAAGGGGACAAGTTGCGGGCGTATCATCAGATACGCTGTCTGGCGGCCTCGCATGACATCTACCTCGCCGCCGTACATGACAAGCCTGTGTCCGCCGCCGACCTGAAGCATCTGGAGCCGTACTGCAAAAGCATTTTCCTGCTCAAACAGTCCGGTCTCAGGCGTTTCTGGAATATAGGGCGCGCTTTTTTCAAGGGCCTTCCTGTGCAGTGCGGCTTCTTTTACAGCAAAAAAAACGCCCGTAAACTCGACAAAATCGTCCATGCCGTGCAGCCTGACCATATTTACTGCCAGCTTTTCAGGATGGCCGAGTATGTGAAGACGTACAGCATTCCAAAAACGATTGATTATCAGGACGCTTTCTCGAAAGGAATGTTCCGCCGCGCCGAGAAGGCGCCGTGGTGGCTCAAACCCGTGTTCAATATGGAAGGACGCCGCACGGCACGCTACGAAGCTGAGGTGTTCGGACTTTTTGACAACAAGACCATCATCACTGCCATTGACCGCGACTTGATACCTCATCCCCAAAGAGAGCAGATTGTAATTGTGCCTAACGGGGTAGATTTAGAGACATTCTGTTTCCGAAACGAGCGCAAGGAGTATGACCTTATCTTTTCCGGGAATATGAATTACGCTCCCAATGTAGATGCGGCGGTATATTTGGCCAAGGAGATTTTTCCGGCGTTGGCGCAGCAGTTTCCGGGGTTGCGGCTGGTGCTATGTGGCACAAATCCTGCTCCCGCAGTGCAGGAACTGGCCAATGCACAGGTTTTCGTCACGGGTTGGGTGGATTCAATGGCAGCGTGGTATGCCAAAGCCCGCATCTTTGTTGCGCCGATGCGTATGGGCACAGGGCTGCAAAACAAAATACTGGAGGCTATGGCTATGCAGCTGCCTTGTGTGGCTTCGCCGCTGGCCTGCCAGCCGTTAGGCACTGCCGCACACGAGGGCGCGATTGCCGTATGCCACTCCAGCGACGAGTACATCCGCAACATTGGCAGGCTGCTCACGGATGCCGAATACTGCAACCGCCTGTCGCAAACGGGTTACCGATTTGTGCAACAACATTACGATTGGCACGCCGCCGCCGCAGTGCTCGACCGCATTATGACGCGTTAGAAACCGCCCTGAATTTGCAACGGAGCGTTACTTATTATTAACAAAGAAACTGAAAATTACAGAACAATCGATTATCATCTGATATCACTATGACGGATTACAAGAAATATGCGGTCAAATGCTTTCAGGATGAAGCGCAGGCCATACTGGATTTGATACCTCAACTGACCGAGGATTTTGACACGGCAATAGATCTGATATACCATTGCAAAGGCAAGTTCATTGTGACGGGGGTCGGAAAGTCGGGGCACATCGGCGCCAAAATTGCCGCAACGCTGGCAAGCACCGGCACACCCTCATTTTTCGTCAATCCGCTGGATGCCTACCATGGCGACTTGGGCATGTTCTCTTCCGATGATGTGGTGATGGCTATTTCATACTCGGGGCAGACAGATGAACTGCTGCGTTTTCTGCCCCTGCTTATCGAGCGCAACATCCCTGTCATTGGCATGTCGGGGCATCCCGACTCGCTGTTGGCCCGTTATTCAACTTGTCATCTCAACATTGCCGTCAAGCGAGAGGCTTGTCCGCTGAACCTTGCCCCGACGTCATCTACTACGGCTACGCTGGCTATGGGCGACGCTATCGCATGCGCCCTTATGAAAGTGCGCAATTTCAAGGCATCCGACTTTGCACGCTATCACCCCGGCGGCAGCCTCGGCAAGAAACTGCTGGCGCGCGTAAAGGACTTTATGGTGTCGGGCGATATGCCGACCATCTCGCCCAATGAGAAGATCAGTGACGCCATCATCCAGATCAGCAAAGCAAAACTCGGCATCGCCATCGTGATAGAACAAGGCAAAATCATCGGGGTCATCACCGACGGCGACATAAGGCGGGCTATGCAGAGCAACCAGCAAGCTTTTTTCAGCTTGAACGTTGAAGATGTGATGAGCCGCAATCCGAAAACCATCTCCGAAAATGCCAAACTGTCGGAGGCTGAAGCGTTGCTTCGCAAGAACAGCATACATACCCTGGTGGTTGTGAACGATGCGGGCGACTTGACAGGCATAATTGACACATTCAGATGTCTGTGATGATGAAAACCGTAGCCTTTGTCCCCATTCGGCTTAACAGCAAGCGAGTGCCAGGCAAGAACCTCAAACTGTTGGGCGGCAAGCCCTTGCTGCAGCATGTTCTCGAAACGCTGACCAGAGTGCCTGAATTGTCTGAAATCTATGCCTTTTGCAGCCGCGAGGAAATTTTGCCGCTCCTGCCTCCGGGCGTGTCTTTTTTGAAAAGAGACGAACGGCTTGACGATGACCAGACCAAAGGAGCGGAAATATATGACGCTTTTGTGCATCAGGTTCCGGCCGACTTTTACCTGCTGGCTCATACCACTTCGCCGTTCATTCGCCCTGAAACCGTGTCGGAGGCCATACAGAAAGTGCAGAGCGGCCGTTACGACTCCGCCTTGGCGGTTGAGCGGGTGCAGACGTTTGCCTGGTACAAAGGAGCGCCGCTCAATTACGCCTTAAACGACGTGCCCCGCACACAGGACATAGAACCCGTGTTTGTGGAAACCAGCGCTTTTTTCCTTTTCAGCCGAAATACCTGGCTGCAGCGCCGGCAGCGCATCGGCAACCAACCCTATTTTGCGGAGGTCAACCGCATTGAGGGCATCGACATCGACAACCCCGCCGACTTTGACCTCGCCGACCGCATCGCAAGACCATAAATTTGCGGCACATTCTCTGCTTTGTTTTGCAAAAGACCTATCTTTGCAAGCGCTTTTTTTGAAACAACACATCATGGAAATTAACAAGAAAGAGCTTAAAGAACAGGAAATACGTACCATGTTCATCTCCCCGGCCTTAAAAGACAAAGGTTGGAAAGTACCCACGAATATGCGTGAAGAGTATTTCTTCACAGATGGTCGTGTCCTCGTTGTTGGTAGTCAGCACTCTGTTGCCGAAGGCAAGAAGGCTGATTATCTCCTCTATCATAAAGGAAAGCCTATTGCCGTGGTTGAAGCCAAAGATAATAAACATGCTATCGGCGGTGGAATACAACAGGCAATGGACTATGCTCTTATCTTGGACTTGAAGTTTGCCTATTCAAGTAATGGTGATGGCTTTCTTGAACATGACTTTATCACAGGAAAGGAAACTGAATTGCCATTAGACCAATTCCCAACGGAGGACGAACTGTATCAACGTTACCTTGCTTCAAAGAACTATACCCCCGAGGAACAGAGTATCATAGAGACACCATTTTATTATGATGCCTATAGCCATGAACCGCGCTATTATCAGCGCATAGCCGTTGACCGTACAGTTGAAGCGATAGCAAAAGGTCAGCAAAGGGTTTTGGTTGTAATGGCCACAGGAACGGGCAAAACATTCACCGCATTTCAAATCATACATCGACTTCATAAGAGCGGTGCAAAGAAAAAGATTCTCTATCTTGCAGACCGCAACATTCTCATCGACCAAACAATGGCACAGGACTTCAAGCCATTCAAGAAGTTCATGACCAAAATAACGAATGTTGGTGAGGGCGAAGATAAGATTGACTCATCTTATGAAGTCTATATGGCTCTCTATCATCAGTTGGTAGGCAAAGAAGGAAAGCCTGACCCATTCTTGGAAGTGCAGCCAAACTTCTTTGACTTGATTGTCGTGGACGAGTGCCATCGTGGTAGCGCAAAGGATGATTCGGCGTGGCGCAAGGTGTTGGAGTATTTCAACTCTGCAACACAAATCGGTATGACTGCCACGCCTAAAGCAGAAGAAGGAGCAAACAATCTTGACTACTTTGGGAGACCTGTTTATACATACTCGTTGTTACAAGGCATCAATGACGGATTCTTGGCGCCTTATCGTGTGACTGCAGACTTTATCAATGTTGACCTGCAAGGGTGGACTCCAGAAGAAGGTGAACTCGACCTTTTTGGTAAGGAGATAGAAGACAAACTCTATCAGCGGCAGAACATCGGCCGTGACCTTGCGATAAAGATGCGCAGAATGATTGTGGCCAACCGTATAACACAAATGTTGAAGGATATTGGTCGCATGACAAAGACCATTGTTTTCTGCTCCGACATAGAAGAAGCGGCTGAAATGCGCACACTCTTGATAAACATGAATCAGGACATGTGCCGCAAATCACCTTATTATGTAACTCGCATAGTAGGTGAAGACAACGAAGGAAAGAAGCAACTCGACAACTTCATCAGCGTGGATGAACCATATCCTGTCATCGTGACTACATCTGAACTTCTTTCCACTGGTGTGGACTGCAAGACATGTGGACTTATCGTCATAGATAAGGAGATCGGTTCGATGACAGAGTTCAAGCAAATCATAGGCCGTGGTACACGTCTGCGCAAGGACAAAGGTAAATGGCATTTGGAAATACTGGATTTCCGTAATGCGACAGCCAAGTTCAAAGACCCAGACTTTGATGGCGACCCAGTTCCACCAAAGGGGCTTTCCGGCAAGAAATATAAACTGCCAGACAACGACCAACCGAGTTATGCTGGAGAGCGTGATCCTCATGAAAAGTACACCATTGAGGGTACTGACATCCGCATTGCTCACGAGATAGTGTCAGTATTGGGTGAAGATGGCAAGACAATGAAGACCGAAAGCGTGCAGACATTTGCCCGTACGCAAATACGCCGACATTTCGAGAACCTTGACAAATTCATCCAAACTTGGACGGAAGCAGAACGCAAACAAGCCATTATGGATGAACTTAAAGAGTATGCCATCTTGATTGATGCAGTAAGAGAGGCTAATTCGGCACTGAAGAATGCCGATATCTTTGATATAATTTGTCATGTGGCATTTGACCAACCGCCCCTTACTCGCAAGGAAAGAGCAAACAACGTGAAGAAGCGGAATTACTTTGGCAAATACACAGGCAAGGCTCGTGAGGTATTGGAGGCATTACTCGACAAATATGCTGAGAATGGCATCCTTGACTTTGAGAGAGCAAACATTCTTGAAATTCCGCCGTTCAACCAAATCGGCAAACCAACGAAGATTATAAAACTGTTTGGCGGTCCTGCCGGATTTGAAAAGGCAATCAAGGAATTGGAAGAACAAATTTATAAAACAGCATAACAATGGCAGTAAACAATATAATCAAGAGAATACAGAACATAATGCGCTCTGACGCAGGCATCAATGGTGATGCGCAGCGTATAGAGCAGATGACCTGGATGTTCTTCCTAAAAGTGTACGACACACAGGAGGAGACATGGGAATACAAAGCCTATACCGAGAAAAAAGAATACAAGTCAATTATACCGGAAGATATGCGTTGGCGTAATTGGGCCGTTGACGAGAAAGATGGCAACGCTATGACGGGCGAGGCTCTGCTTTCTTTCGTCAATGAGAAGTTGTTCCCTACACTGAAGAACCTGCCCATTGATGCAAATACTCCACGGGCAAAATCCATCGTACAAGAGACCTTTGCCGACTTGAACCAATATATGAAGAACGGAACGCTGCTCCGTCAAGTCATCAACATTGTCAACGAAATAGAGTTTGACGATGCAGAAGACCGTCACACATTCGGTGATATCTATGAAGGCATACTGAAAGACCTTCAGTCTGCAGGTCATGCAGGAGAATTCTATACGCCACGAGCATTGACCGACTTCATAGTGGAAATGCTCGACCCGAAATTAGGCGAAACATTCGGTGACTTTACAAGCGGTACTGGTGGTTTCCTTACCTCTGCCCTTAACCATATGGCTAAGAATGTACGCTCTGCCGAAGATGGCGAGAAGCTACAGCATGCCGTTGTTGGCCAGGAGTGGAAACCTCTGCCCTATCTTTTGAGCATCACCAACCTTTTGCTTCACGACATTGAGGCTCCAAACATACGCAACTGTGACTCGCTTGGCACTCCGCTTGCCGACTTCAAAGAGAGCGACAAGGTGGATGTTATCGGTATGAACCCTCCCTACGGTGGTAGTACTGAAGAAAGTGTGAAGAGCAATTTCCCTTTGCAATACCGTTCGAGTGAGACTGCAGATTTGTTTATCGCCCTCATCATGTACCGCCTAAAGACTGGAGGGCGTGCAGGTGTCATCATTCCAGACGGATTTCTGTTTGGTACAGATGGTGCTAAACTCGCATTAAAGGAAAATTTGCTGCGTAAGTTCAACCTGCATACCATTATCCGTTTGCCGGGAAGCATCTTTGCTCCCTATACCTCGATTGCCACCAACATTTTGTTCTTTGACAACGAGGCTGCCGAAGGTTGTGCTGAAGGTTTCAAAACAAAAGAGACTTGGTTCTATCGTTTGGATATGCCGGAAGGTTACAAACATTTCTCCAAAACCAAGCCAATGAAGTTGGAGCATACTGCACCTATCAAGGAATGGTGGAGCGACCGAAAAGAGATAACTGGTGACGAGATTGGCGAGAAGAGTCGTGTGTTCACTGCTCAGCAGCTCTTAGACATGGACTGCAACTTCGACCAGTGCAAGTTCCCGAAAGACGATGAAGAAATATTGCCGCCTGCAGAATTACTTGCCGACTATTTCAAGAAACGTAAGGCACTCGACCATGAGATAGACAAAACGCTGGCTGAAATTCAGCGCATTCTGGGTATTGACGTAAATATGGATGAATTGTAATTTGGAATGCAGTGTTTCACTAATCTAAAACGAACAACATGGGGGATATAAAGCCAGTAAGCATAAATAATGTTGCCTACCAAAACTTGATAGACAATATAACCACGCTATGGGGTGAGGCAAAGTCGAAAGCCATTACTGCAATAAATACGGAATTGCTTGATGCCAACTGGCAGACAGGTAAATATATTGTTGAATATGAACAAGGCGGCAAACAAAGAGCCGAATATGGCAAGCAATTACTTGTGAACCTTGCAAAAGATTTGACAGTAAGAAATGGAAAAGGATTCAACCGCACCAATCTTACCTACATGCGTAAGTTGTATTTGGCTTTTCCAATTTGCGGGACGCTGTCCCACAAATTGACATGGAGCCATTACTATGAATTGTTGAAATGTGACAATGCACTTGAAATGCAGTTCTATTACAAGGAGTCTATCAAGGAATGTTGGACAGTCAGGGAACTGAAAAGACAGATGAAAAGTTGTCTGTTTCAAAGACTTGCATTAAGTACGGATAAAACAGGAATTCTTGCATTGGCTAACGAGGGACATCAAGTGCAAACTCCACAAGACATAATCCGTGACCCATTCGTGCTTGAATTTGCAGGACTTCCCAAACAAAAACGCTACAAGGAGAGCGACTTGGAAAAGGCACTGAAAGACCATATGGAGCAGTTTCTCTTGGAAATGGGGCGTGGCTTTGCATTTGTCGGCAGACAATATTCTATGCAGATAGGAAGCCGTCAGTTCAAGGTGGATTTGGTGTTCTACCATTGCATTTTGAAATGCTATG
Source organism: bacterium (assembly GCA_963644715.1). Lineage (GTDB taxonomy): Bacteria > Bacteroidota > Bacteroidia > Bacteroidales > WCHB1-69 > F23-D06. The sequence goes on from CAVIPZ010000049.1 coordinate 9,873, forward strand.
TGCTGATTGACCTCAAACGAGCTGAAATCAAGCATGGCGACATTGGGCAGATGAACCTCTATCTGAACTATTTCAAGACAGAGGTTTGCCAACCAGATGACAATCCGCCTGTGGGTATTGTTTTGGGAGCAAGAAAAGATGAACTGCTGATGGAGTATGCCTTAGAGGGAATAACAAATCAGTTGTTTGTGGCACGTTACCAGCTGTATCTTCCGAAGCGCGAAGAACTGCAAGCAAAATTGGGCAAGTTGTTGGATGAAGTGAATGAGTAACAATGAACGGCAAACAATTAAAGAACAGCATACTGCAATGGGCGATACAAGGCCGGCTTGTACTTGACCATGAGATAGACAAGTCATTGGCTGAAATTCAGCGCATTCTGGGTATTGACGTTAATATGGACGAATTGTAATTTGGAATGCAGTGTTTCACTAATTCTTCATTTTTTTTAATGGATAATATGGCAAATGAAATATCAAAAAATCCTGATATAGACAGGCTTTTTCTTGATGTAAAGCAAATAATAGACGATGGCCGCAGACAAGGTGCAGATGCAATCAGTGCTGTTATTTGTATGACAAATTGGAGGATAGGCAGACGAATCATACTGGAAGAACAACATGGTGATGCCCGTGCTGAATATGGCAAAGGGATTATAGACAATCTGTCAGAAAAACTTGTTGTGGAATATGGAAACAACAAAAGTTTTTCGCCAAGAGACCTGCGAAACTACCGGCAATTTTATCTGACTTTTAAAGATTTTGAGATTTGGTACGCACGCGTGCCAAATCTCAATTGGACACACTACCGT
>CAVIPZ010000050.1:0-10681 GCA_963644715.1 bacterium
CTTACGAAAGGCGTTTTGTTATGTGCTCGAAAAAAAAAGATACTTCGTGGGCATTTCTTGCAATGGTTGCGAAACGCATCCTCAAGGACGAGAAGCACCAGTTTTCCCGTCCTGTTGTCCGTCTGTCCGTTGCCGGTGTCGCGCTTGGTGTGGTAGTTATGCTTCTGGCCGTCGGGATTACGTCAGGGTACAAGCACGAAATCGAGGATAAGGTCTCGGCTATGGGCAACCATGTGCGCATTTCCAACTACGACCAGAACTATTCATACGACCAGGAACCTATTGACGGCAATGACCCATGTCTGCTCGCGCTGAAGAACAATCCCGACATTGCCAATATGCATAGTTTTGTCAACAAAGTGGGCATTGTCAAGAGTGGCGACCAGGTGGAGGGCATCGTGCTGAAAGGAATAGACGCAGACTTCGACTGGGCTTTTTTCGGCAAAAACATAGTAGAGGGCGACTCGCTTTGTTTGACAGACTCGGTGCCCGACAGCCATATCGTGATTTCCAAAAGAATGGCCGACAAACTGCGCGTTAAAACCGGCGACAAGTTGCAGTTGTATTTTGTGCAAGACCCGCCGCGCCAGCGCCGTTTTGCCGTTGCTGGCATTTATGAGACAGGACTCCCCGAATATGACAGCCGCTTCGCGCTCGTTGATATGCGGCAGGCTCAGAAACTGAACGGGTGGGACAGCAGTCAGGTGAGCGGTGTGGAGGTGAGAATCTCCGACTACAGCCGCCTCGACGAAATGGGCGACTACATACACCGCCACATCGGTTATGGAATGAAAGCCGAAACGGTGCGCCAACTGTACCCTGAAATATTCGAATGGATCGCGCTCTTTGACACCAATGTGGCGGTGTTGCTCATCATTACGATGTGTGTCTGTATGGTCACAATGATGTCGGTGTTTTTCATCGTGGCGTTGGAGCAGACGCAGACGATTGGCATCCTGAAGTCTTTGGGGATGAAGACACGGCAGGTCGTGCGCCTGTTTATGTTGGTGGCAGCACGCATATTGATTGGCGGACTGTTTGCGGGAGATGTCATAGCCTTGGTTTTCGGAGCGTTGCAGCAGAAGTTCCATCTCGTAAAACTTGACCCCGCCACATATTATGTCAGTTATGTGCCAGTGCAGTTTGATGCGTGGGCAGTGGCACTTCTGAATGTGGGCGTGTTGCTTTGCTGTATGGTTGTGCTTGTATTGCCCGCTTGGGTGGTGGCACGGAAAACGACACCGGTTAAGGCCGTTCGTTTTGAGTAGAGCCTTCATGGATAATCACATTCACCCTGTCAATCTCTTCGCTGTCTATGGGATTGTCTCTGTTGGGGGAGGCGGAAAGAAAATCTTCGACAATGCTGTATTATTCTGAAACTGACGGCTTTACAAATCTATGGCGGAAGCAGAAAAACAACAGCATTCCGATGGGATTGGCACCGCTTGTCATCCAGGCAATCAACAAGGCGGTGGTCAGTTTCTTTTTAGCGCGTAAGATGAAAAGGTAAATCCAAAACAGACCGACAATGACAAAATAAGCAGAGAAAATAACATTGTAGATAATCATAGATGCTCTATTTTGAGGGTTCTGCAAGGATAAACGGGAAAATGATGCCCCAGGTCAGCAATGCGAGCCACATCCAGGAAATGACCCGGCTGGCAGAATAATGGTCTTTTACCATTTTTCGTATGACTAATACGAAAGAGATTATCCATAAAATGCACCATAAAACCAAAAAAGAAATTAAAAACCGAAAAAGAAAAGTATTCATAGAAAAAGAAATATTGTGTTATTTAACATGACTCCAATATCCACCTATTATCTCTTCATTGCAGATTACAACGTCTGAAAGAGCCGAGAAAGGAAGCCCGCCAATGAAAAACAGGGTTCCTGCCACTGTCTCAAGATGTCCGTCCATCTGATACCTCATACAATTGTTCAATTGCCTTTCATCCGAAATCCAATTGTATGACGACCAATCAGATGCTAAATGTTGATTTTTCAGATCGTTGTTTTTAGTTGTGCAAGAAAAGGCGAGAAAAGCCAAAAAGAAAAGCCAAAAACATTTTTTCATAGATGTAATATTTATGTGTATTGCATTATAAATCAATAATGTAGTGTATAATAGCGAAAGTAGTTTCGCTATTAGCAAAAATTGAGCAAATGTACATTTATTTTTTTATCTATGCACGTCAGTTGCAATTAGACAAAATAAAAAACAAACAATCACAAAAGACTACTGGGGATTTCTAAAAATAATTCATTGATATTCAAATAAGTATTCGTATATTTGCGGCAAATTTGAATGGAAAATGAACGCAGACAAAAGAGCATACAAAACACTTGGCAACCGAGGATTGTTTGACATGGAAGAGAACAAGTCAAAACTGACATCATTGGGCAACCCGCTGGAGAGGCTGCTGAAAGCGGTTGACTTCGGGATGTTCCGCGAGACGCTGGAGACATGGCTATACAAGAATCGGATGACCAACGCAGGTACTCAAAGACAAGCGCGAGGGTGGAGCATATGTTCGGGTATTGCGAGCAGAGCCTGCGCGGGATGTACAGCCGGGCGGTGGGCTTTGCACGGAACGCGACCCGGAACACCCTGACAAACCTGGTTTACAACGTATGCCGCTATGAACAGGTTGAACGGCTCGGAATGAATTGACGGTTTAATGCATTGACATACAACATTTTACCACCCCCCCGAAAATTTATGAAACGAATGAAAAATTAACAGAAAAACATTATATTTGCCGCACCGATTTCTTTGGATTTTGGCTAAAGGACTTCACAAGATTCAAAGGGTCGGCGTGAAAATGCTAAAAATAGAAGTCCCCTTATTATGAAACCATTGATATCTCCCGAAAAATGTTTGAAACACAAATACCTTTATTTTATTTGCGTTTCGTTATTGATTGATGTAATAGCCACGCTCTTAAATAATCTTTTTGACAAAGACGGCTTTCAAGTCAAGGCTTGGCTCAATGATGTGTTCTTTATGTGGGGCTTCATGTTCCTTGTCGCTTTCTTCCTGTTTCATCTGATAGAAAAGAAATACGCCAATAAACAGTCAGAGAAGCAATAAATTGCATTTAGGCAGTAACAGAAGGGGGTTGAGTTTGACTCAGCCCCCTTTCAGTTTTGGTCCCGTCACATTTCACCGCGGCACATTGTCTCCATGTTCAAGATGCCCCGCACCTGATTGGGCATAACTTTTCGAAAAGGATAAATGACATTCACCAATAATTTCATCCATGGTTTGTAATAGATTTTCAGACGGCAATAGGCTTTCCGGAAATTAAACTTATCGACAAGGAATTTTTGGATGTTTGAATGCCCCGTGACGGTTCGTGCCCCGTCGCAAACATATCGCATACGCTTTTCTTGCAGGTAATGCCGGTTCATCTCATATATCAAGCCGTAATAAGGATAGGTGGAGTTGTGGAGGGCTTCGGGCAAGGCTTTGAGCGTGCTGTAGTCACAATAATCCCCGAAAATCATATTCCGGGCTATTGCTACGGCCTCGCCCGTGTCTTTTCTGTAAACACCCCAGAACTCATGAAAAGGCATTTGCGCAATTTCATCGATGTCTGACTGAGAAACCGTTTTTGCTTTCACCCTGTAACTGCCAAGGGCTTCATTGTAAATGTCACGGGCTATTCTCCTGAATTCTTCTTTTGTTATGATTTGAATATGATAGGTTTTTAAAGCGCGCCGAATGCAGTTTCGGACTTTAGAGGGCAATTCTTCCATGCCGCCAAAAGAATCTTTCAGCACATACCAGAAATTGGTTTCCGAGGCACAGTCAAAATCATAGACATTCCGCACCAACGCCCCCCCCGCTTTTTAACAGCAGTTTTGCAGAATCTTTCGACAACGCTGTTTCTTCGCTTGGGTTGCCATTGAAAACCCAAGCGCCTTTGTAAAGACGATAGGGTGTGTTGTCTGTGTCGTGATGTTGAATATGTTTTTCCAAAATAATAACTTGATGCTTTTTGAGTTTTTTTATGGCTGAAAATCACCTTACATCTAATGTCGCGCCGGAAGGTACAGTGAACGGTCCGTAGATGTCGGTGGCGCAACTTGCATCCAATGTTACTGTTGCGCGATTTTCAACAGTGCTGTTCTGCAAGATGATTTTGTGTCCGCCGTATGTTCCGGAAGTGATTGTCGTGTCAATCAGTTCCACATTGTTGCTGTATGCCGTAGGATAAAGGTTTAGAATTGCAGACTGCCGCTCGTTGAAGGTGTTGTTTCCAGCGGTGATGTCAGTAAGCCGATACCATGCGTTATAGTCTCCTCGCCAGCCGAAATTGCAATGAAACAAGCCGTTGTTGTCATAGCCGTCTATCACCCAAGCATGACCGGCTGAATTGTTTTCGCTATAACCGGAATAGACAATAGGGCACCTTTGCGACAATACTGACCGTAATGTTGTAGCCCACGCTGTGTCTGTTCTGCTGTATCCTACGGTAGAATTTGTGAAGCCATAATTGTTTTTCAATATGTTTTTTATCGTTCCAATGCTTGAATATGTTCCGTTTGTTCCGAATGTTGAATTTATAGCAATGGCACAATCAGCCAATAGCTTGGCATTGTGAAGGTCGGCATGGTGTGAACTCATGTTAAACCATTCGTAGGTTTGGCCAAATAGATTTATCGTTGTGTCTTTGTGGCTGTTGTATGCTGTGCCGTGCGGATGGACATCACAAGTCCAGTAAAGGAGAATTTGAGCCATCGCCACTGCGCCGCAGCCTACAAGAGTCCGAATCCCAGTCGCGTCATCTTTAGGGCAAAAATAATTATAAGAGACAGCAGAACCGGCAATTTGTCCGCCGCTCTGACCCCACTGCGTCTGCAACATGTAATGACAAGGGGCGCAGTAAGATTTGCTGTTGTAGTCTTTGAGTTTTTGCCATTCGATACGGATTTTTTCAGGCACTGAAGACTTCTTTTGCTGCACACTGCAAATCTCGGAGCCGTAGCAGTCCAGAAGATATTTGACGGCTGGCGCAAGGTTTGCAGTGTCGGCAGACCCCTCGCCGCAGAATGCAAGCACGGGATATGCCACGTCGTCGGCAGAAACTAATATGAAACCGTGGCTGAAATTGCAGAGATACATTACGGTGGTGTCGTGGTGCGTGAACGGAAATAAATCCAGAATGGTGTCTTTGAGATTCGTAGAGCCGGTGTAGTATTTGTATGCGTTTGCAGCAACGGTTCTGATGACAGAATCGGGAACGATTTTCGCTTGGGCTTGGCAAACAAAGAGGCTTCCCAAAAGCAAAGACCAGATTTTCAACGCAAATTCTCTCACGGCAGTTTATTTTGTAAGTACCATCTGTTTTGCTTCGCTTGTCTTGCCGTCTCCTTTCAGCACATAAACGTATATGCCCGATTGCAATGCCCCCGCTTGAATTTGGATGTTTACGTCGCCGCGTCCGTTCACGTCATAGCATTTCACAAGGCTGCCGCGTGTGTCGTAGATGCAGAGCTGCGCATGACTGATTCCCAAGGGGACAAAGCATTTTACTGTTGTGGCTGTGTTGAACGGATTGGGGATGTTCTGGTAAACTTTGAGTTCACAGGCACTTTCAAGGACGATGTTTTGTTCGGTTGATGCCGCAGTGTTTTTAAGGGACTCGATTTCCCGAGAGAGGGAAGCTATTTGCGCCTGCTGTTCTTTCACGGCTTCGATGAGGAACGGGATGAGACCGTCATAGTCAACTGCTTTAACGCCTTTGACTTCCGTCACGAGCTCGGGCAGTACACGTTCCACCTCTTGTGCTATGACACCATATTCCTTTTTCCCTTGTTTGGCTTGATCTTCTTTGTAAGAATAAGAATAGCCGCTGATGCCGTTAAGGACGGACAATGGTTTTTCGAGCATGCAGATGTCCGATTTCAGCGTGCTGTCAGAAGTTCTTGAAAAACTTTTTGCAGTCAATGTGTTGTACCCGCCTTGAGAGTGCCAGAATATGATGTTGGAATTTGCCGTGCCGTCATAACCTCCTATTTCAAGATTTCCGGAGTTGTTGGGCTTGAATGTAAAACTGTTTGAAGATCGGGTGATTTGAAACTTGCATTCTGGCGAGGTGGTTCCGACACCGACATTGCCGTTTCAGGCTACGTGCAACTGCGCAAATGAAAAGGTATAACACAAGAAAATCAATATGGTTATAGAAATTTTCTTCATTTTTTGTCTCTCAGTTCAATCTCTTGTTGTTAAAAAAAACGCTTGTCAATCCTTTGGATTTTGCAAAAAGACTATGTAAAAAAACGCAAAGCGATTAACGCGGCAAAAATAACAATTTATTGCTCTTTATGGCTTCGTGCGGCAACCCTATTGCCGTGTAAGCGTTTCATAAATGTCGGGCTGCCTTTGAGAAATTTTGTATATTTGCCCGCCGCTAAAAGCGGGGCGTTAAATTAAGTTTGTAATAATCAATACAATATAATATAAACTATGCCAAACATTTCAAAAAAAGGACAAACGATGCCCTCTTCTCCGATACGGAAGCTGGTGCCTTTCTCCGATGCCGCCAAAGCACGCGGAGTCCATGTCTATCATCTCAACATCGGACAGCCGGACATTGAGACCCCTATTGGTGCGCGCGAGGCCGTACGCAATGCCGACATCCCCGTCATCGCCTATACTCACTCGGCAGGTAATCTTTCTTACCGCCAAAAATTGGTCGAGTATTACCATAGCGTAGGCATCGACATCACGCCGGATGAGATTATCATCACAACCGGCGGCAGCGAGGGCCTGCTCTTTGCATTCAACAGCTGTATGGACCCCGGTGACGAGATTATTGTCCCGGAACCTTTCTATGCCAACTATAACGGCTTCGCCGTGACGTGCGGCGTGGTGGTGAAACCTATCGTCTCGACGATTGAAACAGGTTTTTCCCTTCCCTCGATTGAGGAATTTGAGAAGGTGATTACGCCAAAGACGAAAGCGATTATGATCTGCAACCCCAACAATCCTACGGGTTATCTCTATTCGGAAGAGGAAATCCGACAGTTAGGCGAAATAGCAAAGAAGCACGACCTGTTTCTGTTCGCCGATGAGGTGTATCGTGAGTTCTGCTATGACGGCGTGAAACACTTCTCTGTTATGGAACTCAAAGGGCTTGAACAGCATGTGGTGCTTCTTGACTCTGTGTCAAAACGTTACAGTGCCTGCGGCGTGCGCACGGGTGCTTTTATCACCCACAACAAGGATGTTTACAATACGGCAATGAAGTTTGCACAGGCTCGGCTTTCTCCTCCAACGTACGGCCAGATCTTGGGCGAAGCCGCTGTGGATACTCCCAAAGACTATTTTGACGCGGTTATTACTGACTATGTGGCCCGCCGCAACACGGTGGTGAACGGCGTGAATGCTATACCGGGATGCTATGTGCCTATGCCTAAAGGCGCTTTCTACTGCGTGGCTCGTCTGCCTATCGACGATTCTGACCGTTTCTGCCGCTGGATGCTGGAAGATTTCAACTATCAGGGCGAAACGACTATGATGGCCCCTGCCACGGGCTTCTATTCTACCCCTGGCAAAGGAATCAATGAGGTGCGTATCAGTTACTGCCTCAAAGTGGAAGACTTGAAGAAAGCGGTCAAGTGCCTCGAGGAAGCGCTTAAGGTTTATCCCGGCCGCACCAATAAATAAACCAATCTGATAAAAAAACGGAAGTCGCCTTGTCTTCTTCCGTTTTTTTTGCTTTTTTTAAGGCTATGCAAAAAAGAACCCTCCTTGTAGTTGTGCTGTTGCTCTGCACTTTTGCTGTTGCCTCCGCCCAGCGGGGAACCAGCCACATAAGGACAAATTACAGAGACAAGAACTATGTAGATACGACTGCCACTATGGTCTGGACGGGCGTGAATATGGCCGGGCATCTGCCTATGGGCGACCTTAAAAGCTGGTTCAAACCCAATTTGTCTGTCGGCACCGGCTTGACTGTGAAGACAAAAGGCAACTGGACTTTTGATGTGGCGGGCAACTATATGTTTGGCGCCAACATGCGTGACAACTCGGCCACTTTCTTGGGCGACATCGTCAGCGAGTCTGGCGGCGACTACATTGTCCTCGACGGCAACGGACTACAGGCAAAGATTTACCTCGAAGGCCGATACTGGCAGTTCGGCGCCAATGTAGGAAAGGTTTTCCCCGTGAACCGCTGGAAAAATTCAGGTGTGTGGGTGCGACTCGGCGCCGGCTACTTCGGTCACAAGATCCGCATCAACGACTACGACAACCAGGTGCCCCAGCTGGACGGCAATTATAAGAAAGGCTACGACCACCTCTCCGGCGGCTTTGCCCTCAACCAATTTCTCGGATACCTCTTCATCCAGAAAAACAGGGTGCTCAATTTCTACGGCGGCATCGAGTTTTATGAAATATGGAGCAAGCCGACGCGCAATTATATTTTCAATGAGGGCTCTACCGCCAATCTGAAGTACAAGTTCAGCGGACTGGTCGGTTTGAAGATTGGCTGGAATATTCCCTTGTATGAGAAGAAGAGTGTTACAACTTTTTATTACCGATAAGAAAACGATTCCCGATTTATGCATACGCTGATTTCAGCAGGAGCAGTTCTCTGTACCGCCGTCATCCGGGCGGCCTCGCCCTTTAACGAGAAGGCTCGTCTGTGGGTGAGCGGTCGGCAAGGCATTTTCGGCAGGTTAGAAAGCGCTTTTCCCCATAACGAACGTCCGCTTTGGGTGCATTGCGCCTCGCTCGGAGAGTATGAACAGGCCCGTCCCTTTATCGAAAAGGTCAAAAAGGAGTCGCCCGGCACGAAAGTGGTCGTCACGTTTTTTTCCCCTTCAGGATATGAAATCCGCAAAAACGACTCGCTCCCCGATTATGTGTTTTATTTGCCGGCGGATACGCTTCGCAATGCCCGCCGTTTTGTTAGCATAGTAAAACCTTGCATGGCCGTCTTCATTAAGTACGAGTTTTGGTTCAATTATATGAAGGCATTGCATGAGCAGGAAGTGCCGTTTTATTACATCTGTGCCATTTTTCGTCCACAACAATATTTTTTCAAGCCTGTAGGTTGTTGGTTCCGCAAACAACTTCGCTTTGCGTCCGGTTTTTTCGTACAGAATGACCTTTCAGCGCAGTTGCTGCGTCAGGCAGGCATCCACCAAGTGACCGTCTGCGGAGACACGCGCTTTGACCGGGTGTATGCCATCGCTTCGCAGAACATCCGCCTCGATTTTGTGGAGACATTCAAACAAGACCAAAAACTTATCGTGGCAGGCAGCACATGGGGACCTGACGAACAGTTGTTGTCGGCTCTGTTTGCTCAATTGGAAGGCTACAAACTGGTAGTGGCTCCGCACGAAATCAGCCGGAAAGACGAGGTGATGAAGACTTTTGCCAACTTCAAAACCGTAGCCTATACGGAGATGGAACATTGCAATCTTGCCGACTGTGAGGTGTTGGTTGTTGACACCATCGGGCTGTTGAGCAAAATATACCGATACAGCGCGCTTTCGTATATCGGCGGCGCTTTCAAAACGGGTCTTCATAATATTCTGGAAGCCGGCGTTTTCGGCGTGCCGCTATTCTTCGGGCCCAATTACAGCCACTTCAATGAGGCCGTGATGCTCGTGCAGTTGAAGGGCGCTTTTCCTGTAACCTCGCCCGATGAGATGCTTGCCATTGTGCACCGCTTTGACCGCGAACCGGAGTTCTACGAAAAGACTTGCACGGTATGCCGGCAATATGTGGCCTCCAATATCGGCGCTTGCGATTTGATATACCAAAACATTTTTTCGGCACAGCGTTTGCAAAAAGGCACTAAGAATAATTCATGAATTAAAACAATACAGAAATGAAGAAAAACACGACAATCATTATTGTAGTGGCAGCCATTGTGGTGGTGCTGCTGCTCGGGCTGATTGGCCCGTACAACAAAATGGTCAAGAAAGACGAGAGTTGCTCCTCCGCATGGGCTAATGTGGAGAATGTCTATCAACGTCGCCTTGACTTGATACCAAACTTGGTGAAAACCGTTCAGGGCGCCGCCGATTTCGAGAAAGGAACGTTAGAGTCGGTGGTGAATGCCCGCTCAAAGGCCTCATCGGTGCAGGTGGATGCCAACAACTTGAACGAGAACACGATTGCACAGTTCCAAAAAGCCCAAGACGAGTTAGGGTCTGCCTTGAGCCGTTTGATGGTGGTGGTAGAAAGATACCCCGAACTGAAAGCCAACCAGAACTTTCTGGAACTTCAGTCCCAATTGGAAGGAACGGAAAACCGCATTGCCGTGGAACGCAACAAGTTCAATGAGGTGGTGAAAGGATACAATACTTACATCCGCAAATTCCCTAACAATATTGTCGCCGGGATGTTCCATTTTGAGAAGAAAGGCTATTTCCAGGCAACGGCAGGCGCAGAGAATGCCCCCTCGGTGGATTTCAACTTCGAGTAAACCATTCAGAATGGAGATGAAGAGGCTATTTCTGCTTCAGTGTATGCTGTGCATCCTCTTCTGCTGTACGGCTAAGAAGGACGGAGTCATTCCCGCCGCGCCAAACCCTCCCAGGCTGGTGAACGACTTTGCCGGCGTGTTGACCCGCGAACAGACAGCTGGTATGGAACGGCGGCTGGTCGCGTTTAACGATACGACAACCAACGTGATTTGCGTGGTGACCATTGAGG
>CAVIPZ010000051.1:0-10659 GCA_963644715.1 bacterium
GTTCAGGCATCAGATGTACAGTCGGAGTTGCAATACGAAAATGCGTTCCAGTTGCTGGTTGCCACGATGCTGGCGGCCCAATGCACCGACAAGCGTGTCAATGCGACGACACCGGCCCTTTTTGAAGCCTATCCCGACCCTGCTGCCATGTCAAAAGCCACCGTTCCTGAAATTCTGGCATACATAAAATCCATCTCTTATCCCAACAGCAAATCATTGCATCTGCTCCAGATGAGCAAGATGATTATGGAAGAGTTTGGCGGACAGGTTCCGGACACGATGGAAGGTCTCACCCGTCTGCCAGGTGTTGGACGCAAGACGGCCAATGTGGTGCTGGCCTTTGCTTTCGGCAAATCTGCCATGCCTGTTGACACGCATGTTTTCAGGGTTGCGCACCGGTTAGGGCTTGTCAAGGACGCGCCGACGCCAGCGCACGTAGAGAAGCAACTCACCGCCCTGATACCTGAAGCCGAATTGTCGCGGGCACACCATTGGCTGCTGCTGCACGGGAGGTATGTTTGCTTATCGCGCCGTCCGCATTGCGAAACGTGCCCTTTGGCTTCCATCTGTGACAGTTTTCCGGAGTTCGCAAAGAGGAGCACTTGAGTTTCTGGAACTGTGGTCGTTGAGCGTAACCTTTTTCATCTGTCGCACAAGCCTCGGGCTGACTTAAGTCTTAATCAGGAATGAGGAATTGAGGAGGGGCAACATGCGTAACGCCTCTCAAGTCTGTTTCGTGTGGCAGCTTTTGTCCTGTTAACAAAAAACGTGAAACACAAAACGAAAAACAACTATCTTTGCGCTCTGATTTAAAAGGATATTGACACCATAACACAAAGAGACATGAAAGGAATAGTATTGGCCGGCGGCTCCGGCACCCGTTTGTACCCGATTACGATGGCTATGAGCAAGCAACTTATGCCTATCTACGACAAACCGATGATTTATTACCCCATCTCCACGTTGCTGCAAGCGCACATCCGCGAGATTCTGATTATCTCCACCCCGCAAGACCTGCCGAATTTCGAAAAGCTGCTCGGCGACGGTTCGCGCATCGGTTGCCATTTTGAATACAAGGTGCAGGAAGTCCCTGACGGCCTGGCCCGTGCTTTCGTGCTCGGTGAGGATTTCATCGGCGACGACAAGGTGGCGCTGGTCCTGGGCGACAACATTTTCTACGGCGGCGGCTTTGAACAGCACCTTATGGAAAACAACGACCCTGACGGCGGCGTGATTTTCGCCTACCATGTCTCCGACCCGCAACGCTACGGCGTGGTTGAGTTTGACAGTCAGATGAAAGCCGTCTCCATTGAAGAGAAACCCGCCTGCCCCAAGTCAAACTATGCCGTTCCCGGACTCTATTTCTACGACAACAGCGTGGTAGAGGTTGCCAAGAGCATCAAACCCAGCGCCCGCGGCGAGTATGAGATTACGGATGTAAACAGACATTTTCTGCAAGACGGGAAGCTAAAAGTCTGCAAGATGGACAGAGGCACAGCCTGGCTCGACACCGGCACGTTCAATTCGCTGATTGAAGCCACGCAGTTTGTGCAGGTCATCGAAGCACGCCAAGGACTGAAAGTAGGCTGTATCGAAGAAATTGCCTATCGCCAAGGATTCATCGACAGCGACAAACTGCGCGAAATTGCAGAGCCACTGATGAAAAGCGGCTACGGAGACTATCTCGTAAAGCTGATCGGCCAAAACTGAACAGTGCCGGTTTCCAAAAGACCTCAACATAGTGTGCGCCCCCCTCATTCAGTCAACCCTTTTCAGGTCGAACGTGACGGGCGTGCCTGTATGTTCTTTCACTGCTAATGTGCGGGAAGCCACATCTGGCAACAGCAGCAGTATCAACAGAAAGGGGCGCGCTGCAATTCTTTTAATAATGGCATTGCGTCATCAGTACAAAATACGAAGTGTTTCGGAAAGAAGCCGCACAATGCCCGGACAGGCAGAGAGAGAGGCGTTTTCAGACGTATCGTCGGGCTGGTGGCACGTGCCGGTCTTTCCGCCGTGGGTATAGACAAACACTGCCGGAACGCCTTTGCGCGAGAAAGGATAGTGGTCGCTGTTTGGGGCATTTTTGCGCGGATTCACTTTCTTGAGAAGAGACGACTGCCTGTTCAATGAATCCAGCGTCATGAAGAAACGGGCTGTTTCCGGTTCATAAACATTCTCCATAGTGATGCCCTCGTCGCCGCCGCAGAGGAGGTCGAGGTTGAGCATCAGCGCGATGCGTGAGAAATCGAGCAGCGAATCCTGCATAAAGCGTGACGACCCTAAGAGCCCTGCCTCTTCACCGCTGAAGAGAGTCAGCAGCACCGTATAGCGGAGCGGCTTTTGCTTGAAGGCTGCGGCCATGTCAAGCAATGTTGCCACACCCGAAGCGTTGTCGTGGCAGCCGGGAAAGAGCACCTCGTCGCCCATCTGCCCCAAATGGTCGTAATGTGCTCCGATGACCACGAAACTGTCCGGAACTTGAGTGCCCGGAATCTGGGCGCAAATGTTCTGGGTGTCATACGCAGGGATCCAACGATTGTCGTAAGAAAGCCGCATTTTTCGCGGATTCCCCGTCATGATGTCGGCGCAGACATAGCACAACACATAGTCATAATACCGTTTTGGAAAAGAAAATGACCAGACGGGCATTTCTCTGACACCGAGCAGTATTCCCTGGAACGGCATTCGCGAACGATCAGACAAACGGAAAAGAGCGTAACAAAATGCATATACCGACCTTACCACTGTAGCATCCTCGCATTGCGACACATCGACATACAGCAGCGCGTTGTCTGCTTTCTTTTCGTTTCTAGAGCAAAAAGAGGAAAAGGCGGCAGAATCCGTCAATGATTCCGGAGATATGGGCAAAATGTCGAAATTGCCATGCGCTGAACGCGAGAAAGGGGCAAGCGCATAGTCTATCCACCCTTGTAGTTTTCGGCCGTCTATTACCGCCTCAACTTTCCCCTCCATTGCATACGAGGGGAACGAATAGCGTTCGTAATAATCGGGGAAATAAAACGGAGCAACATCCAACTGGCGGAGCTGGCGGCGCAGATAGTCGGCGGCAATACTGTCGCCGCGGTAAGCATAGCCGCGGCCGTGCATAGACGAATCGCTCAAAGCACGGATGTATTCACGAATCTGCACCGTATCTTGAGCGGAGACATAGCAGCACAAGCAAAAAAAACAAGAGAAAGCGAAAGCAAAAGACCAACGCACACGGCTTTCTGTCATGACAGCGAAAGGAGATGAGGCAGCTATTGCCGGAGAGTGCTAATATTCGTCATCGTTGAAGAAAAAATCTTCCTTTGAGGGATAGTCGGGCCAAAGTTCCTCTATAGAATCATATTGTTGACCTTCGTCCTCAATTTCCTGAAGATTTTCAATAACCTCCATCGGTGCGCCTGACCTTATGGCATAGTCAAGCAGTTCCTCCTTAGTGGCAGGCCAGGGAGCATCCTCAAGTTTTGTAGCCAATTCCAATGTCCAATACATAATATTACCTTATATTTTGAATTAACGGGCGGCAAAGGTAAAACAAAAAACAAGAAAATCAACCATCTTACCATATTTTTATTTCACTGACTACCAAACAGTTTCGTCAACATTCATTTTTTCATGGTAAAATCTTGCCAAAACGAAGAAATAATCAGACAGTCTGTTCAGCAATTTGAGTGCAGGTTCGTAGGCAGGGTTCCGGTCTAGCAGCGGAACGGCGGCACGTTCGGCGCGGCGGCATACGGTACGGCAAACATGCGCTTGTGCGATAGCCATATTGCCTTGCGGAAGAATGAATCCCTTGAACGGGGGCAGTTTTTCAGACAGCTCGTCGATCTTCTCCTCAACACGTCGGGTAAATGCGGGAATGTCCGATTTTTTCCGAAAGTTCTCCCATTTTTCGCACGGCGTGGCCAACATTCCGCCCACCGAGAAGAGGGTTCGTTGCACCTCCGTAAGAAAAACATCAGAGGCCACAGCCATCAGAACACCTATTTGAGAATTGAGCTCATCAACTGTGCCATAAGCATTTATAAGCGTATCAGCCTTGCTGAGGCGTGTGCCGTCAGAGAGTGAAGTCATCCCCTTGTCGCCTGTTTTTGTATAAATTTTCATCTTTAAAATATTTTTCTGCAAAGGTATCAAAAAAAGTGTATTTTTGCAGCCGCAAAAGCAACCGCAAAAAGTCTCAGTAGCTCAGCTGGTAGAGCAATTGACTCTTAATCAATGGGTCCAGGGTTCGAATCCCTGCTGGGACACTCGGTAAAAGGCAGGCCGTTTCCGTGTCTGCCTTCTTTGTTTTGTGACGCCGGCAATTCGCAGCCGCTCCCGGTTCAAACGCCTCCTTGTTGAATCGAGGGAATAAAAAGGGAATATATAATAAAGGGCTGGGGTTGTCGTTATGTGGTACGTATTATTGGTATTTGGAAGATGAGACACTATTACTTGCTTGCGCTGATTTCAGTATGCCTGCTCTCCGCAGGATGCAGCAACCATTCAAAAGACAATCAGGCCGTTGCCGAGAAGTCCGCCGTTGCCATGCCTGCATTCGACTGCGATTCTGCTTACGGCTTCGTAGCCACGCAAACTGCATTCGGCCCGCGCGTTCCCGGCAGCGACGCCCATGCCCAATGCGCCCTTTTCTTGCTGGAAAAGCTCTCCCGGTTCTGCGACACGGCTCTGGTCCAGACATTCCCCGCCGTCACTTACGACGGAAAACATTATACGGGCAAGAATATCATAGGATCGTTCTCGCCCGAAAAGAGCGAGCGCGTCGTGCTCTCCTCGCATTGGGACTCCCGCCCCTTTGCCGACCACGATGCCAACTCCGTTAACCTCAACAAGCCGATAGACGGCGCCAACGACGGTGCTTCCGGCGTGGGCGTTCTGCTCGAAGCTGCCCGCCAACTCCAAATGCAACGCCCTGAAATAGGCATCGACATCGTGTTTTTCGATTTGGAAGACTACGGTCCAAAAGAGGGCGAAGACGCCCCTGCCGGCGACTGGTGGGGTTTAGGGTCGCAATACTGGGCACAGCATCTGCACCGCCCCGGTTATACCGCACGCTACGGCATACTGCTGGATATGGTAGGCGCAGCTAACGCACGCTTCTATCAGGAGAGCTTCTCCGTCCGCGACGCCCAGCCCGTTGTGGCCAAGGTCTGGTCAGCCGCCTACGAACTCGGACACGGCGACTATTTTGTTAACCAGCCTGGCGGCATCATCACCGACGACCACTACTATGTCAATAAATACGCCCCGTTCAAAATGATAGACATCATCCATTACGACCGTCATTCCGGAACGGGATTCCCGACCACATGGCACACCCTCAACGACAACGTCCAAAACATTGACAAGACAACGTTGGGCATTGTGGGAACCACAGTGCTTCACGTAATCAGAAACGAAAAATGAAACCATACAAAGTCTTCAAGTTCGGCGGGGCATCGGTAAAGGACGCTGCCGCCATCGAAAACCTCCGGAACATCCTGCGGCGATATCCCGAAGAAAACCTTGCCATTGTCATATCGGCTATCGGCAAGACCACAAATTTTCTGGAAAAGACCTTAGATGCCTACTATCATCGCCCCGAAGAGGCACTCCAAATGGCCGACGAACTGCAACTGCGCCACGAACAGATTGCCCAAGGACTACTAACCGATCCCGAAACGCTGAACGCGAGCATGCGCCCCCTGTTCGACAGACTTCGCGCCCGGCTTCACACCCAACACTCCAACAACTACGACTTTGACTACGACCAAATTGTCAGTTTCGGGGAACTTCTGTCCACCACCCTCATATCGGGATACCTCAACCAATCGGGCATTGCCAACACCTGGCTGGATGCCCGCCGCCTGATGCGCACCGACAGCACCTACCGCGAGGGCCATATTCTCTGGGACACAACAACATCGCAAATCAGAGACGCCGTGTCGGGACAAACTAACAGGATTGTGGTCACGCAAGGCTTCATCGGCGGAAATGCCGAATGTCTGACCACTACATTAGGACGCGAGGGGTCTGACTTTTCAGCTGCCGTTATGGCTTACGCCCTTGATGCGGAAAGCGTCACAATATGGAAAGACGTGCCCGGGCTGCTCAATGCCGACCCGAAACGTTTCCCCGACGCCGTGAAACTGCCCCGCATCCCCTACGAAGAGGCCGTTGAACTCTCTTTCTATGGAGCCTCCGTCATACACCCCAAAACCTTAAAGCCGCTGCAGAACAAGGGCATTCCGCTGTATGTCAAATCCTTTTTCCGTCCCGAAGATGAAGGGAGCGTCATCACCGCATGCACCGTTTCTTCTGAAACGCCCTCGTTCATCGTCAAAGACCGGCAAACCCTGCTGACCGTCTCGCCGCGCGACTTCTCCTTTATGGATGTCGATAACCTGTCAGAAATCTTCTCGCAATTCTCGAAATTCAGAATCCGCGTCAATATGATGCAGAACTCGGCGCTCAGCCTTTCCGTTTGCACCGGCACCGACAAAAACCGAGTCCGCCAGTGCATGGATGCCTTGAAAGAACGTTACAAAGTCAAATACAACGAAGACGTGGACCTGGTCACCATACGGCACTACAACCAAGAGGCCATAGACCGCATGTTGGCAGGGCGGGATATTCTGCTGGAACAAACCAGCCGCAGCACCACGCAGTTCGTGATGAAAGGTCTTTTGGGCGGCACAAACAACAACAACAAATAGTCCCCAAAGAACATTCCCGAAAGAACCAATACAAACTTTTTAACATAAATATGAAAAACAGATTTCTTATCAGCGGCGGCGGCACAGGCGGACACATCTTTCCCGCGCTGGCCATCGCCAACAAAATAAAGAAAGAGAACCCGGAAGCGCAAATCCTTTTTATCGGGGCTCGCGACAAGATGGAAATGAAGCGCGTGCCCGAAGCCGGCTATCCCATTGAGGGGCTTGAGATTTACGGCATCAGCCGGGATTTTTCCTTGAAAGGGATTGGCAAAAACATCAAACTGCCGTTTGTTTTGATGTCTGCCATGCATAAAGCGCGGAAAACCATCAAAGAGTTCAAACCCGACGTGGCCATAGGCGTAGGCGGATTCGCCTCGGGACCGGCGCTGAAAGCCGCCGACCAATTGGGCATCCCTACCCTGCTGCAAGAGCAAAACTCCTACCCGGGCATCACCAACAAGATGCTGGCCGCCAAAGCGAAACGGATTTGTGTGGCCTACGACGGGCTGGAAAAATATTTCCCGGCAGAGAAAATCATACGTACCGGCAATCCTGTGAGGGCTGAGATCCTCAACCTCAAGCGCAAAGACCCCAATGCTTACAAAATCTTCGATTTCTCGCCCGAAAAGAAAACAGTATTGGTGGTGGGCGGAAGTCTTGGCGCACGCACCCTCAACGAGACAATGGCAGCGCACCTTGACGACTTCAGGAAAGCAGACCTCCAGCTGTTATGGCAGACCGGCGAGCAGTTCTACCTCAACATGGACTCCTCGCTGCTGGCACAGCAAGACGACCACGTACGCATACTCCCGTTCATCCGCAACATGAACGATGCCTACAGCATGGCCGACATCATCATCTCCCGCGCCGGGGCCCTTGCCATCTCCGAACTCGCCATTGTCGGCGTGCCGTCCATTTTGGTGCCGTTCCCGTTTGCGGCCGAAGACCATCAGACCTACAACGCCAAAGCGCTCTCGACACAAGATGCCGCCATTTTAGTACCCGACTCGCAAGCCCGTACCGAATTGATGCCCACCCTTATGCAACTGGCCAACGATCCCGAACGATGCGAAATAATGGGCAACAACATTCGCAAGTTCGCCCAGCCAGATGCCATAAACTTGATTTACAACGAAATAGAAAAAATATAGCCAAATACACAAGCCACAGTTATGCCGTACGATTTTGACTTGCTGAAATTAAAACAGACAGAGTTCGAGCCTGCCGCAGGCCGGATACTGATTTCTGTGCCCTACAGCAACGATGCTTTCTTCAACCGCACGGTGGTACTTCTGACAGACTATGGTCCCGACAGCACCGCAGGGCTTGTTCTCAACCGTAAACTGCGCTACCGTGTCAATCAACTGGCCGACGAAATCCGGTCTGACGCGCCTTTATACATCGGCGGCCCCGTCAGGCCTGAGCATCTCTTCCTGCTGCACAACTTTGATAGTTGCCGATCTGCCTTCAAGGTCGCGCCCGGTTTGTTTGTCGGTTACGACAACACCCTGCTGGCTCTTATCGAACACAACGCCATACCCGCCATGCAATACCGTTTCCTGATAGGATATGCGGGATGGAGTCCGGGGCAACTGGACCAAGAGCTGCGCGACAACCGTTGGGTAGTGGGCAACCCCACCCCGGAACTTGTTTTCAAAACCGAACCGGACAAAATCTGGTCAAAAGCCGTAACCATATTGGGCAACGACTACTGGCATTGGCTTCAGATTCCTAAAGACATCCACGCTAACTGAAAAAAACATGAAACGAACCATCGCAATCATCTCCCTGCTCTTTTGTCTCGCTGCGCTTTACGGGCAGCGTTCCACTACCTCCAGCAACTTCAGGGGCGGCGTGCGCGCCGGCATGACTGCCACGCAGATTTCAGGCGATGACCTTATGGGGTTTCATCAGATCGGCGCCACGGCAGGACTCTTTGCCGCATACCCCCTCAACGACCGCGACAACCTCAAGTTGCAGGCAGAAATCGACTTCACCATGAAAGGCAGCCGCAATTACATACCGCCCAAACAAGCGGCAGACCCCAGCGCAAAATATGTGCTCACGCTCGGGTACCTGGAACTGCCCGTGCTGCTGAAATGGAAATTCGCCCGGATCACCATTATGGGTAACAGCGACTTCGAGTTTGAAGCAGGTCCCGTGTTCGGCATCAACATCTTCAAGAAAGAGCGCGACGCATATGGCATCATCAGCGGCAGACCCGACTTCCGCACCTTTGAGTTTTCTGTCATGGCTGGGCTGTCGTGGATGTTCAACGAGCACCACGGGCTGAGTTTACGCTATGCCAACTCCATCATACCGGTCAGGATTCCAAACTGGGCCATCAACAGGAGAATAAAGAAACAATACAACTCCGTCTTGCTGTTCAGTTATTTCTACCAGTTCTGACCATGACCGCAAAACCACATTTTGACAGCCGGCAAAACCATCCCTCCCGACGGAGCGGAGCGGCTTGCGTACTGCAAGCAGAAGCATTTTTTTGCAATCTTTGTCATAAACAATTTGCGGGAAAGAAAAAAAAAGACCTGCAACCCAAGATTCTTCCCTTAAAATACGTTTAACAAGATGAGAACGTTTGAAAATGCGGAAATACTCCGTTGGATTGAAGGGTGCCGGAAGGATAACCGGCGGGCGCAATACCAGCTGTTCAAACATTATTACAGCAAAATGTTTGGCATCTGCATGCGGTATGCCGGCAGCAGGGAGGAAGCGGAGGATATGCTGAACGAAGGTTTCATGAAAGTGTTTTCCAACATCGGAAAATACGAGAACACAGGCTCTTTCGAATCGTGGATGGCACGGGTTATGGTGAATGCAGCTCTCGACTACCGCAGGAAGTACATCCCCAAAGTCACGATGGCTGAATTGACGGAAATCGAAGACTGCGCCGAGATTGGCAGCGATGTCAACGCAGCGCTCGACCGGTTGACTGCCGAATCCGTGACCCGGCTGATACAGCAGCTGCCGCCCGCCACGCGGACCGTCTTCAACCTCTTTGCATTTGAAGGCTATTCGCACGCCGAAATCGCAGCACGGCTTGGAATGAGCGAGGGAACTTCCGCATGGCACGTAAACGCCGCACGCACTCGACTCAAAAAAGAGATTCTGAAAATGAACAACCTATAGCGTTATGACAGGAAAAGAATTTGACCGGACAATCAAAGACAAGACGGAACAGGCTCATTACCCTTTTAAAGAAGCCGCCTGGGATATTTTTTCCAGCAAATCCGGACATTCCTCCACTCCTCGCTTCACGAGACTGCACAAGGCTTTGGCCGTAACAGCAACTTCCGTCATAACCGCCGGCGTTGTTTCCGGTATCCTTTTACATATCAACAAAACACGCCCGGAACCGCAAATGTCAGTTGAGACAGCGGCTACAGACTCCTCAAGCGTAATAGCAGACACCTTGTCTTTAGAAATGCCGGCACAAGAAGAGACCGCCAATTCTAAAGACAAAAGTCCGGCTGTTGCCAATACCAACTATAAAAGTCCCAAAACTGGAAAAAACAAAGTCGTTGCAATATCCGTTGCGGGCGACACCCTGTTTCAAGGAACAGACAAGAATCAAACAAAGCCCGTTCCCAAAAGAGCCCGGGCAACATACGGACGTCCGCTCGAAATAAATGTTGACACCATCACCGATATGGAGCCCACCGACGAACAACTCCGGAAAGGGAACAGCCGCCTGTTCTAAAGTTCATCCACCACCTTGAAGACTTAAAGTGTTTTATTGTGTGATTTCAGAACTAAACGAGTCGCACAAAAAGCAATCTCTCCGGCATCTGTAAAAAATAAGTTCAACTTGGAAAGTTATAAAAACGGGGGAACAGGAAAGCCCGCCGTACGGCGGGCTTTCCTGAAAAAAATGCCACTTTTGCGGTCTCTAAAACAAATGCAAATGGCACATATAAACGAGACGCAA
>CAVIPZ010000052.1:0-10615 GCA_963644715.1 bacterium
CTTATAAGGTCCATTTTGTGTCTTCTAATGATGATGTTCAAGTAAAATCTATTCATCCTTATCCTTTCTATTATAACTTCTTTTTGGGGAATAATCGTAAAAAATGGGCTGGCAATGTTCCTGTTTTTTCAGACCTTATTTATCAATACCTTTATGATGGCATTCATTTGCATCTGTCACAGCATAACGGACATCTGAAATATGAATTCCAAATCGAGCCATTTGCCAATCCAAACCTTATAGCTTTGCAATATGAGGGTGTAAAATCCATTTCTTTGAAGCGAGATATGTTGTATGTCCATACGGAGTTAGGTACAGCAGTAGAAATGCCTCCTGTCGCGTACCAAATTTTAAGCAATAACGACACGGCTTATGTAAGTTGTCGTTATGTCCTATCAAACAACGTTCTTTCGTTCAAGCTTTCCGATTATGATCGCACTTTGCCCTTAATTATAGATCCTGTTGTGGTCTTTTCCTCCTTTTCTGGCTCCACAGCCGACAACTGGGGCTATACTTCTACATTTGATTCGCAAGGCAATCTCTATGGCGGCGGCATTACTTTTGGTGTCGGTTATCCTACCACTACCGGTGCCTATCAGGAAGACTATTGTGCAGGGCCGAGTTCGCTTTATACCGATGTTACCATCTCAAAGTTCAACACTACTGGCTCATCGTTGCTTTACGCAACCTATCTTGGCGGTTCAAGAGTCGATATACCCCACAGTTTAGTCGTCAGCGACAACAACGAGCTTTATGTGTTGGGCACAACAGGTTCATATGATTTCCCTGTAACTTCCAACGCCTTTGACACTGTTTTTAATGGTGGTGTCAATGTTACGCTCTCAACCAGCCTTACGTTCCCTTACGGGTCAGACATTTTTGTCTCACGGTTTAGCGAAGATGGTTCACAGCTCCTTTCTTCTACTTTTGTCGGCGGTTCTGCCAATGACGGACTCAATGTTTCTTCAGTTTTGAGAAAAAATTATGCTGATGATAATAGGGGAGAGATTATCTTGGACGACAACAACAATGTGTATGTGGTTTCTTCCACATCTTCGTCAGATTTTCCAGCGACTGCTCAATCTGTTGATTTGACATACAATGGGTTGCAGGATGCGTGTGTGTTTAAAATGACCTACAATTTGGCTCAAATGATCTGGTCCACATTTTTGGGCGGGTCGCAGAATGACGCCGGCTACAGCATTTCTGTCGCTTCCGACAACAGTGTATATGTTTGCGGCGGCACGTTGTCGCCAGACCTGCCTGTCACGGCTCAAGCCTATCAGACGCAATTGGCCGGAAATGCTGATGGTTTTGTGGCCCATATTTCTGAAAACGGAAATCTCCTTAAGCATTGTACTTATATAGGGAAACCGGGATACGACCAATGTTTTTTAGTGAAAACGGACAAATTTGACAACCCGCACCTGTTTGGGCAGACTGATGCCGCTGGTAATGCTTGGATTTGGAATGTCCTTTATTATGTTTCAGGCGGCGGACAGTTTCTGGTCAAGATGTCGCCTGATTTAGACAGCATAAGGTGGTCAACGGCATACGGCACGGGAAATGGCGGGCCTGACATTTCACCGACGGCGCTGATGATTGACTATTGCCGCAACATTTATATGTCGGGGTGGGGCAGCCAAACGTTGAACGGTTTCGGGGGCACAAGCGGTCTGCCCGTCACGGGAGATGCTTTCCAGTCATATACAGACGGCCAAGATTTTTATTTTATCTGTATCAGCGACGATGCTTCAGAACTCAAATACGGCAGTTTTTTCGGCGGCACAACGTTGAGCACTTCTCGTGAGCATGTGGATGGCGGCACCAGCCGGTTTGACCGAAAAGGACGCATTTACCAGGCCGTCTGTGCGGGGTGCAGCGGCACAAACGACTTTCCGACTACCAACGGAGCTTGGTCGCCTACTAACGGAAGCGGCAACTGCAACCTCGGCGTCATCAAGATGGACTTCGCTCTTCCCGAAGTGGTGGCGGATTTCTCTTCCCCGAGAACTGTTTGCTCCCCCGACAGTGTCCATTTTGTCAATAATTCGCAAACGATCAGTCCTGACAGCCGATATTTTTGGAACTTCGGCGATGGCAGAACCTCTACGTCTGAATCTCCCGTACACATTTACCGCACGTCGGGTGTCTATCAGGTGACCCTCATTGTAAGGGATGCCAGCAGTTGCAACTATTCCGACACCCTCACTAAATCGATACTGGTGCTTACCAACACGCAGGCAACATTACCTGAACTTTCCATCTGTGCCGGCGACTTTGTACAAATCGGGATGCCGCCTTTTGCAAACACAGATTTCGAATGGCAGCCTAATCCGGACATAGCCGACGTGCATGTGTCAAATCCCATCGTGTCGCCAGAATCAGATGCTGACTATTGCTTGATTATGACTTCGGGATCGTGCGTAGATACATTCCGGCAGCATGTTAATGTGTTCCCGATTCCGGCTTTGCTGATGAACGATACCATTGTTTGCAAAGGTGATACCGCAATGCTTTACGTCGTCCCCGTCATGACAGGGGCTTCGTTGTCGGTAGAGTGGTCATACGACCCACAGTTTTCCGCCGTGTTTGCACGCAACGTGCTGCAGGTTCCGGTCTCGCCAGAGGAGACAGCTGCCTACTATGTGCGAGTCAAAGACCCCCATTGCAGCGTTGAGGGGGCTGTTACAATCGGCATTTCCGAAATTAACATTCAACAAAATCCCGATTTTTTAATATGTTTTGAGGATGGCATTACGCTGCAAGTACAACACGACGGTGGGGCGGGATGCAGTTACAACT
Organism: bacterium; assembly: GCA_963644715.1. Classification (GTDB taxonomy): domain Bacteria; phylum Bacteroidota; class Bacteroidia; order Bacteroidales; family WCHB1-69; genus F23-D06. The sequence goes on from CAVIPZ010000052.1 coordinate 2,806, forward strand.
GGAGTCTCGACGACGGCACCCATTATGACGAAGAAACGCCATACGTGTCACCGGCTGCTACCACAGGATACAGCGTGACGGTTACCAGTACACTTGGATGCAAGGCATCAGTTCATGGCCGTATCGTAAAGCGTACGGGAACATTTCCGGAAACATTGTCGGCCTGGTGTGACATTTGCAGCATCAAGCAACTCGACACTACTATGGTGTTCGCTACAGACTATGGCACTGACTACACCTATCAATGGACACCCTCCGACAATGCACTGTCGCCAAACAAGGCATCTACACGCGTTTGGCCGCTTTTGGACACAGAATACTCGGTTTTGGTGACCGACACATTCGGATGTGCACAGAACGCTTCTGTGAAAATAGATGTGGAGAAAATTAAATGTTCAGACCCATACGTGTTCATTCCGAACACTTTTTCGCCTAATGGAGACGGAGTTAACGACAAACTCTTTGTCAGGAGCGGCATCCTCGACCGTTTTACTTTCAGGGTTTATAGCCATTGGGGACAAAAAGTTTTTGAGACGCACGACTTGAATGAGGGCTGGGACGGAACATTTAAAGGCGAGCCCTGTCAGAACGGCGTTTACGACTATCACTTTCAAGGAATATGCGTCGGCGGAGACGAGTTTGAAGTCAGCGGAAATGTGATGTTAGTGCGCTAAAAATAATTTTAACGATTGTTAAAAAGTGTATTTTTGCCGACGTTTTTTTCAGCATAACTGAATGATGGAGAAAGAAATGAAGAATCAGGAAAAATACTCGTTCAAGGCTTCTTGGAAATCCTTGAAAACGCGTTCAAAAATCTATCAGGTTGTCGTGCATCTTTTTGCCGCCGCCGGTTTTGCCATATTGGGAGCATGGGCTTTCTATCAGCTTGGATTCACTAAAAACCGTGGGGCTGTTGATCACAACAACCGTTATCTTGCCGACTACAAATCCATAGATGCGAATGCGGATTCTGCTGCCGTGTTTGAGGAAAATATGCGCGACTATCTTGATTTGGTGGCTATGAGCAAATTTTATCCCGTAAATGCGCACCTTATTACCGATGCAGGCAGGTTCAATTTCCGTAAAGACGGTATCAGCCAGATGATTTATGCAGCCAATATGTACCTCAAAGAAGACGGCAGCAACCAGCAGTACCAGAAGATGGTTGCAGAACTGAGGCAGGTTTATGGCAATTATTCATCGGCGAACACCACCGAAAACCTCATTCCTTGGATGAATGAGCCGGCCTGGTCAGCGTTGAAAGAGGCTATCGTAAAAGACAAGGAGGCCATTTTGCAGGCTTCCGAAATCACAGGTGTGGAGCCGCGCCTGATTGTGGGTTGTCTTGTCGGCGAACAGATCCGTCTGTTCAACTCCAAGCGTGAGATGTTCAAAAAATATCTTGGACCGGTAAAGGTGCTCTCCGTGCAGTCGCAGTTCTCGTTTGGCGTCAACGGCATCAAGGACTTTACAGCGGCAAAAGTGGAAAGCAACCTTAAAGACACGGCTTCTCCATTTTATATGGGCAAGAAATACGAACATATTCTCGATTTCAGTACCGATGACCATACAACAGAGCGGATGAACCGCTTGATTGACTACCACCATCACCTGTACTCCTACATTTACACGGGCTGTATCCTGCATCAGACAATGCTGCAATGGAAGCGTGCGGGCTATGACATCTCCGGCCGCCCCGATATTTTGTTCACCCTGTTCAACTTGGGGTTCGCCGCCTCTAAACCGGGACCGGAGCCGCGATGCGGCGGCTCGCACATCACGGTGAACGACAGGGTTTATACCTTTGGCGTCATCGGAAATGATTTCTATTTTTCCGGAGAACTCGCCGAGGAATTCCCGCTGCAGGCCAAATCGTTCGCCGATGAATAAGATTGAACTGCTGCTGCCTGCCAAAGACCTTGCGTGCGGGAAAACAGCCGTTTCTCATGGCGCCGATGCCGTCTATATGGGCGCTCCTAAGTTCGGGGCACGGAAATCGGCGGGCAATACCTTGCAACAGATTGACGAGATGGTGCAATATGCCCATTTGTACGGCTCAAAAGTATATGTCACTGTCAATACGTTGGTAAGAGACTCCGAGGTCAAAGAGGTTGAGCGGCTGCTGCACGACTTGTACAACGCCGGTGTCGATTCCGTCATTGTGCAGGATATGGGCATCCTGAAAATGGATATGCCTCCTATTGCCCTGCATGCCAGCACCCAATGTCATAACAACAGCGTTAAACAAATCCGTTTTTTGGAAAAAGCAGGCTTCCGACGTGCCATTCTTGCCCGCGAGATGGATTTGGAAAGCATACAAATGGTGCGCAAAAACACCAGTATAGAACTGGAAACATTTGTCCACGGCGCATTGTGCGTGTGCTATAGCGGCCAATGTTATATGAGTCTCTACCTTAACGGCAGAAGCGGCAACCGGGGCGAATGTGCCCAAGTGTGCCGCCAACGATATAGCCTGCTGGATGCAGACGGGCGTGTTTTGCAGCACGACAAGCATCTGCTATCAATGCGCGATATGAACCGCACGCCTTATCTGGCACAACTTCTTCAAGCCGGCATTTGCTCCCTGAAAGTGGAAGGCCGCCTGAAAGACGTACTTTACGTGAAAAACATCACGGCCCTTTACCGCAAAGAGATAGATGCCATTTTGGAAAATAATCGCACCTGTACCAAGACGGGGAGCGGCACAACCCGCTTTTTCTTCACCCCGGATTCTTCAAAGACGTTCAATCGCGGCTTCACCTCCTATTTTTTGACAGGGGAGAGAGAAAAGATAGCTTCGTTTGATACGCCTAAGGCAATGGGCGAGTATATGGGTGTTATGAAACAACGCCGAAACCGATTGTACTACGAAGGCGACAAGATTGTGACGAACGGCGACGGACTTTGCTTTATAAACAGATCCGGCGAACTGGAAGGCTTTTTTGTTAACCGAATGACAGGAAACGAGATCATACCGCATAAAAAAGTTTCGCAGTTCACCGAAGTGAAACTGTTCAGGAACCAGGACAGGAATTTTGAGAAGGTGCTTTCGGGAAAGACCGCCGAGCGGAAAATCCCGGTCGATATGGTCCTTTCCGAGACCGAAAGCGGCATCGCCCTTTTGATGGAAGACGAAGACGGCTTGCGGGCTTCATCTATGCTGGATACCGAAAAAATTGCCGCCGACCGCCCCGAAAATGCGATGCGGCAGATGAAAACAGCCTTGGCAAAGTTGGGGAATACACCATTTGAATTGAAAAACCTGACAATTGAAGTGCCCGCGCTCTTTCTTCCCGTATCAGTCATCAACGGATTGCGAACCGAGGCCGCAGAACTGCTGAAAAGAAAAAGAGTAGCCTATTTCCGTCCGCAGGACCAGAAACTTCAGTATAGTCCTGAACAGATATTCAAGAAAATCGGCTACAAACGGAATGTCGTCAACCGGCTTGGCGAAGCAGTCTATCGGGATTTTGGCGCGGAAGCAATCGAATACGGACTCGACTTGACCAGGAATTTCGGCGGCAAAGAGTTGATGGAGTGCAAGTATTGCCTCCGTTATGAACTGGGCTGCTGCAGTCGCGACGGCTATACGGCCGCCAGCGTAGGGCTGCCTTGGTATCTGACCGACGGCCGTCATCGTTTCCGGCTTGATTTTGACTGCGGCAAATGCTGCATGAGAATAATAGCTGAGTCGTAAAAGCCAACAGGGAAGCAATTGTTTTTTTTGTACATTTGCAACCTAATTTTTAAACGGATGAAAAACAGAAAACGTTTCGCTATGATAGCCTTTGTCCTTTTGGCCGGCATAGCAGTGAGTTGTGATCGTTTTGATGATGCAACCATCGTATTAGAGCGCGAAAGCTTTGCAGATTCCACCCGAACCGTGTCTTACATTGCTAAAGTCACAGACAACGGCGGCTGCGCGCGCTGTTTGGAGGCAGGATATTGTTACAGCACATTTGACACCGTACCTGCTTTCACTTGCAAATACACGACGACGGTGCCGTTGATACAGGACTCCCTGTTCGTTGACAGCGGCGAGTGCTATTTGAACTTTGCATGGAGCATGCTCCTCCGCGAATCTTCGTCAGAAGCCGGACAGTCGTCAGGGAACGATACCTGCGACAACTATTTTTTCAGGGCATACGTGACCACAAACGCAGGGACGTTCTACAGCGCAGTCGATTCCGTCTCAATCCCTAAGACGCAATAAGAATAATATTTAAAAGAAATAGAACAGAACAGATTATGAAAAGAATTCTTGCCATAAACCCTGGCGCAACCTCCACGAAAATTGCCATCTTTGACGGCAACAAACAGATTTTCGTGAAAAACATTAAGCATACGACAGAACAATTGTCGCAGTTCAAGACTATAGCAGACCAGTATGAGTTCCGCAAAGACGTTATCCTCTCGGAACTGAAAAACGAAAATATCGACATCCATGCCATTGACCTGGTTATTGGTCGTGGTGGTCTTGTAAAGCCTTTAAAATCAGGTGTGTATAGAATCAACGACTTGATGGTAGAGCATCTCAAAGCTGGCTATAGCGGTCAGCATGCCTGCAATTTGGGCGGTCTTATTGCCAAAGATCTGGCGAAGACAATCGGGCTCGACGATGCTTTCATTGCCGACCCGGTTGTGGTGGACGAAATGGAAGATGTGGCCCGTATTGCCGGTCATCCCGATTTTGAAAGAAAGTCGATTTTCCACGCTCTTAACCAGAAGGCTATTGCGCGGATGTATGCAAAAGACAGCGGAAAGAAATATGAAGACATCAATTTGATTGTCTGCCACATGGGTGGAGGCGTCAGCGTTGGGGCACACCGCCAAGGACGTGTCATTGATGTCAACCAGGCTTTGGACGGTGAAGGTCCTTTCTCGCCCGAGCGTTCAGGCTCTCTGCCGATGAACCAGTTCTTGAAAGCTTGCTTCAGCGGAAAATATACGATGGAGGATATGCAGAAAGTGTTGGTGGGAAAAGGCGGCTATGTGGGCTATTTCGGTAATAACGATGCCCTTGCCGTTGAAAATGCCGCCAAGGCGGGCGACCCCAAAGCCGAACTTCTTGAGGAGGCTTTTGCTTACCAGGTGGCAAAACAGATTGGAGAGAATGCGGTGGTGCTGAAAGGAAAAGTGGATGCCATCATCCTCACGGGAGGCATAGCCTACGGAAAGCCTGTCGTGGCCCGCATCAAAAAGTATGTGGAATGGATTGCTCCCGTGGCAGTCTATCCGGGCGAAGATGAAATGGCAGCTATGGCACTGAATGCCAATATGATCCTGGACGGTGAAATCGAGATCCAAGAATACGAATAGATGAAAATAGCGCTCTATTGCCGGCAAGGCGGCGAACTGGAGTTTGTCCGGACGGTGATAGACTTTCTCGCCGGCAACGGTTATGAAGTGCTTGTTCACGGCAATTGCCCCGTTGAGGACAATCGCCGTGAACGTTTTTTTACGCACGATGACTTGCTCCGGCAGATGCCTGTCGATTTTGTCGTGTCCATCGGCGGCGACGGCTCTTTCATTGATGCCGCAAACCTGGTCGGCAGCCTTGTCATTCCGATGGTCGGTATCAATACGGGCCGTATCGGCTTCTTGTCGGGCATCAAAAAGGACAACTTCAGGGAATGTTTCCGGCGGTTGGAGCAAGGCAATTACAAGATAGAGGAACGGGCTCTGCTGCATGTGGACAGCAGCGAGCCGCTTAGCCTGTCACATTCTTTCGTGCTGAACGACATCACCGTCAGGGCCACCAATGCAGAAGCCATCGATGCTATTACGGTGTGGTCGGGGAAGCAGAAGATCAACACCTATTGGGCCGACGGGCTCATTGTGGCAACCCCCACGGGCTCAACCGCTTACTCGATGAGTTGCGGCGGTCCGATTATACATCCGGGCTGCGACGTGCAGATACTCACGCCCATCGCCTCCCACTCGCTCAGCGTGCGCCCCCTCGTCATCCCGTCCGCTTTTCCGCTCGAAATAGAAATCAGCAGCCGCACGGGCAACTTCTCGTTGCTGCTCGATACCGAACGGATTATCGTGCCCGACAATGTCCATATATTCGTGAGCAAAGAGCATTTTTATGCGCATACCGTGCTTTTCGACCAAACCAGTTTCTACGACATTATCCGCGAAAAACTCCTGTGGGGGCTCGACAAACGTAACGGATAGCCGCTGACGGACCGACACACATTATTAACATATCGTTGTTTGCTTTTTGAGCGGCCGAATGGTGCGAGTCCATATTTTTAGCGCTACTTTTGTGGCTAACTAATCGGTAATTCGACCCTGTATGAGGTACGTCAAGGCTGCGACACGTATTATTTTGGTTGTCAGCATTTTGGTATTGGCTGTGTTTGCTGTTATCAAAGTGCCCAAAAGGACGTATGAAAGCATCAAGGTGACCGCCCATACCGATAACGAAAGTGTACTTGTGACTCAAGCAGATGTAGAGAAAATGATTGAAGATCAGGGGATTGAAATCATCGGCAAGAGAATCAGGGATGTGGATCTTACTGCAGTGACAGAACTTCTGGAAAAGAACCCCTATATCGCCAAGATCAATTTTGTCCACTCTTCCGGCACGCGCCTTCTGATTGACTATACGCTCCGGAACATCATTTTGCACGTCTATACCGCTGACAACGAGCAGTATTTTGTGGACTCGGAAGGCTGTCTTGTCCCCTTTACCCCCAGAATGCAGGACTATCTGATTATTGCCAACGGCCACATCCGCCAGCCCTATAAGAAAGACGCAGCCGTGGCCAACAATTGGAAGTCTGTGTTTGATGTTGCTACGAAAATCTTGGCAGACGAGTTCTCCCGGGCACAGTTCCGTCAGGTCTATCTCAACGAACAAGGGCAAATAGAACTGGTGTCCACATTCGGCAACCAGATTGTGCTTTTGGGCAACGCTGACAATGTAGAAGAGAAACTCGAGAACCTGAAAGTCGTATATCGTGAGGGGCTTTCGCGGCAAGGCTACGAGACATACGCCTTGCTGGATGCCCGGTACAAAAACAGAATTATAGCACAAAGGAAATAATCATCGAAAAATATAAAAAGGCTGTCTTATGGATAATAGAAATACGGATTTTGCTGAAAACAATGGTTTAATTGTCGGACTTGATGTCGGAACCACGAAAATAGTCACTGTTATCGGATACCTCAATGATATGGGCGAGGTTGACATTGTCGGATTCGGGCAAAGCGAGTCTAAAGGCGTTGAGTACGGCGAGATCCAGAACATCGTAAAGACAACCGAAGGCATTGAGTTGTCAAAGCAGATGGCCGAGCAGCGCTCTAACCAGCAGGTCAATCAGGTGTATGTCGGCGTGGCCGGCCATCATGTGAAGACCAGTTCCTATCGCCACGTCCTCTACCGCCATGAAGAAGACAAGCAGAAACTGCCGATTACGCAGGAGGAGATTGACAAACTGAAAGACGATGTGGCAAAAGTCTCGCAAGACCCCGGCATTGAAATCATCGATGTGATTCCGCAAAGCTATACGATAAACCGGACGCGCCAAACCTTTGACCCGGTTGGCGAACTTGGCCACGAGGTGATCGGCACTTACCAGTTGATAACCGGCAACGAGCGTGAGATTGAGAAGATCATACAGTGTGCCCAGGGCGCCGGCGTGACACCGAAGGAAATTGTGCTGGAACCTATCGCTTCCGGCATCGCCTGCTTGAGCGACGAGGAGAAAAAACAAGGCTGCGTGCTGGTTGACATCGGCGGCGGCACCACCGACATGGTCATCTTCATTGACGGCCATCCCGTGTTCACTAAAGTCATCCC
>CAVIPZ010000053.1:0-10356 GCA_963644715.1 bacterium
GTCAAAAAACGGATGACGATTGTCGAAAGTATATGAAAAGATGTGACGAATAATCCAACTCGTTTCGGGTTCGTTGATGTTGTAGCGTTCAAGATAATTGAGAGCAAAAGGTGGCTTGTCAGGAGATTTGTCCTCGCATTCCCGTAATTTGCCAGCCAATTCAAGTACATCTTGATATTTATGTGAAGTATATGACTCTATAGTACTTATCAGTTTCAATATGTTCCTTATTTGGTCCTCCTCTATATCCATGGTATAATGTGGGTCTTCATTTTTTTCACTTCAAAGGTCACCGATTCCCAAACCACAGGTTCTACGGTATAGGTATCGCCTGAATCTAATGTTATATCTATCTCATCTTCCGTAAGTTTTGCAATCTTGGCGAGCGAGCCGTTCACCCAGCGCTTTTCGGGGTCGTTGCGGGTAAGCATCACTTGCGCGCCCACTTTCAGCCGGAGGTTCTGCTCGACAGGAAGCTTCTGCTCGCTGAAGTCATCTTTGATGGTGCCCTCATAGACCTGCTCGGGTTCGCCAATTTCGGCCAGCCGCCGCTGGTTGATCTCTTCGGCGGCCTTGTTGGTGGAGGAAAGCCCCGTAGATGCCAACGTGATGAACTGCTTGTCCACCATTTTCTGCACATTGTGCAAAAAGGTCGTCTTGCCGGTGCCGGCGCGCCCTGTGAGGAAAAAGCTGGTGTTGGTGTGGGCGATGAGTTCGTATGCGAGCGCCTGCTGCGGGTTCTGGGTGTCTATCATCGGGAGTTCCAGTTCATTTCCGGGGATGTTGCTGTCCATTCGTTCGGTTGTTTTAGTGTTTTTGAATATTGTGCGACAGTCTTATGCAAAGGTCTGCGTGATGGTGTCAATAGGTTTCGTGCGTTGTGTTTCGGTACTCTTCAAACAGTTTGAGGCAAGCGTCGCGGTCTTTCTCGACGAGGTAGTCTTTGAATGCCTCGCGTCCGCCAAACATAGTGTCCAGTGCTTTGTCGCGGAAGCCTATCTTTTCGTTGTCGGCGATGGTGCAGCCGTAATAGACGGTGCGGATGTTGGCCCATTTGCAGGCGGCGAGGCACATAGGGCACGGCTCGCCCGTGGTGTAGAGCACCGCCCCCGAGAGGTCATGGTTGCCCGTGGCATGGCCGGCGTCGCGTATGGCGGCAATCTCGCCGTGGCAGGTGGCGTCATGGTTCGAAAGCACCCTGTTGTGTCCCCGCCCGATGATAGCGTCGTCTTTCACGATGATGCTTCCGAACGGGCCGCCGTCGCCGTTGCGGATGCCTTGGCGCGCCTCGGCAATGGCCAGGTCCATATAGGCGTCTTTCGCATGCAGGCGCGCTCCCGACAGGGTTTCAAGGAAGCGGTCAACGGCTTGGTTGAAAGGTCCGGGACGTTTGCCGGCGATGAAGTGGTCGCCCTCAATGAATTCCAAGACCGCATTGGGCAGGTTGCGGGCAATCTCGCGGGTGTGTTCCTCCTTGATCATGTCGTCGGTGCCGCAGACGACAAGGGTGGGGCAGGTGATGCGCGACAACTCTTCTGGGCGGACGTCTGGCTCGTTGACCATCAGTGCGAGCAGTTCGGTCTTTTTCAGGGCTTCGGGCGATTGGCCGGCGGCTTGTTTCGCAAGGGTGTATGCCGCCTCAATGGGTTCCTGCACCGCCCGCTTTACCCCGTCAGGGTTGAGGTTGCCGCCGTTGAGTACCAGTGCTTTCACCATTTTGGGATGCTGCAGGGCAAATTCCATGGCGATGTTGGCGCCGTCTGAAAAGCCCAGAATGATGGATTCCGTAAGATGGCGTTCGGTCATAAAGCCGTAAAGGTCAAGCGCAAACTGCTTGATGGTGAACGGAGCCGAGCCCCGCGGCGTCTGCCCGTGCCCCCTCGTGTCTATCGCAATGACCTGATATCTGTTGCTGAAATGCTCAATCTGACGGGCGAAATAGCGGCTGTCTTCTCCGTTCCCGTGCAGGAAGAGGAATGGTTGTCCGCTCCCTTTTTCCTGACAATGCAGTTGTATGTCCATTTTTTTCTATGCTTTTTAGGTTTATTTGTGGTAATGCCGTTGCCTGGTCTGCGGTTTTTGTTGCTTTGCGGCAGGTTCCGGACTTGCATATCACGGCGCAAAGATACTATTTTAACTAACTGTTGCAAGGTTTTCCCCGTTTGTGACACGGCTGTTGCACGAAACAGAATGTAGAGCGTTACGCGTGTTGCCCCTCCTCAATTCCTCATTCCTAATTCCTCATTCCTCATTCCTAATTAAGTCTATCGTCAGCCCTGGTCTCGCGCGCCGTTCTCACAACGTTGAGCCTCTTCGAGGATCGTTCGTGCGGATAGCCATACAATCCAGAATCAATGCTGACGAGTCTGTTTTCTTTTTTGTATTTTTGCCCTCGATTTTCTATGGAATGTAAACACTAAAAATATTCACGACAATGAAGAAAATTACAACTATGGTAATCGCTATCGGCTGTATGGCCTTGGCTATGAGTTCCTGCAAGGACAAAAAAGCGGAACATCCCGAAGATGCAGCAAAAAGCGAATGGCAACAGAAGGTTGAAGAGTACGCCTATTTCGACCTGACAACCGACCTTTCTAAACTCAGCGAGAACGACAAACAACTGATTCCTGTCTTCATCGAAATCGGCCAGATTATGGACGAACTGTTCTGGGAACAGACTTTCGGCCCTAAGTCCTTGCTGGATACGATTCAAGACAAATGGATAAAAGAGTTCGCGATTATCAACTACGGTCCGTGGGACAGACTGGACAACGACCGCCCGTTTGTGTCCGGCTACGGCGAGAAACCTGCGGCATGCAACTATTATCCGCAAGACATCACCCCGGAGGAGTATGAGGCTCTGCAAGACAAGAACAAGTCGTCGCACTATACGGTGCTGGTCCGCAACGAGGACGGCAGCCTCAAGTCGGTGTGGTACCATGAGTATTATGCCGAGAAACTGGCAAAGGTGGACGAACTGCTTGACAAGGCTATTGAGATTGCAGAGAACCCGTCGATGAAGAAGTATCTGGTGGAACGCAAGAAGGCCCTCAAGACTGACGACTATTTCGCTTCTGATATGGCCTGGATGGACATGAAAGATTCTAAACTTGATTTCGTGTTCGGCCCTATTGAGAACTACGACGACAAACTCAATGTGCTGAAAACCTCTTACGAGGCTTTTGTCCTGGTAAAGGACGAAGAGGAGAGCGGCAAACTGACGAAGTTTGTGGCTATGCTTCCGCAACTTCAGAAAGAACTGCCTTGCGAGGCCAAATACCGCAACTATGTGCCCGGCACATCTTCAGACATGAATGTCTATGACGTTATCTTCTATGGCGGCGACTGCAATGCCGGCGGCAAGACCATCGCCATCAACTTGCCTAACGACGACAAAGTGCAGGCTGCAAAGGGCTCGCGCCGCTTCCAGCTCCGCAATGCTATGCAGGCCAAGTTCGACAAGATCATGAAGCCTATCGGCGAAATCATCATCGAGCCGTCAGAACAAGACCATATCAATTTCGACGCTTTCTTCTGGAATGTCACTTTCCATGAGGTCGCCCATGGCCTTGGCGTCAAACAGACCATTAACGGAAAAGGTTCTGTGGATGCTGCCATGAGAACCGAAAACACCAATTGGGAAGAGGCCAAAGCCGACATCATCGGCCTGCATCTGGTCTGCGCACTGATTGACAAAGGCGAAATCACCAACATCACGAAAGAGGATGCGGTCACCACCTTTATTGTAGGTCTGCTCCGCTCTGTCCGTTTCGGGGCCGCTGATGCTCACGGCGTGGCCAATATGATGTGCTACAACTACTTTGAAAATGCAGGGGCATTCCAGCGCAACGGAAACGGTTCGTATCACATCGATTACGACAAGGCCCAGAAAGCCATCGACAGCTGGATTGCTACGATCCTGAAAACGCAGGCTGAAGGCGATTTCACTTTCGCTTCAAAATACAGCAAAGACAACGGCACCATCGGCGAGAACTTGCAGAAAGACCTCGTCCGCATCAACAAGGCCGGCATCCCGCGCGACATCCGCTTCAACCAAGGACTGGAAGTGCTCGGGTTAAAATAAGTGAAAATGCCCGCCGTGGCATAGTGAAATGCACAACGGATGTTCTTCTGAAGCAATGTCCGTTGTGCTTTTTTAGATAAACAGCACGGTATGTATCTCAAGAACCTGACACTTGCCAATTTCAAGAATTACGAGGAGGCGGGATTTGCCTTCAACGAGAATGTGAACGGAATCGTAGGGAAGAACGGCAGCGGCAAAACCAATCTGCTGGACGCCATTCACTACCTTTCTTTCTGCAAGAGCTATTTCTCTTCACAGGATGTCTATTCCGTCCGCTTCAATTCGGATTTTTTTGCAGTACACGGCGATTTCTATGACCGGAACACCGAAAACAGCACCCATGTAAGCTGCGTTTACAAAAACGGGCATAAGTCGATGCGGGCAAACAGGAAGGAATACAGTCGCCTGAGTGCCCATATAGGGCTGTTTCCTGTGGTGATGGTGTCGCCGTATGACAGCGATATTATCAACGGCGGCAGCGAAAACCGCCGCAAGTTCTTCGATGTCATCATTTCACAATACGACCGCGAGTATCTGCAGCACCTCATCTCTTATCGCAAGTTGTTGGCTCAGCGTAACGCTTTGCTCAAGCAGATGGCCGATAGCCGCCAGTATGACAACGCGCTGCTGGAGGTCATCGACGGGCAGATGGAGTTGTCAGGGACGTTCATATATGGAGCACGCCGCGATTTCATCGCCAAGATCCGCCCGATATTCAGCAGCCATTACCAACGGCTTTCCCATTCCGCCGAAGAGGTTGACTTGCAGTACCTGTCAGCCTTGAACGAAAAGACGTTTGCAGACGGGCTGCGCGAATGTGTTGCGGCAGATGTCAAAAGCGGCTTCACCAACTTCGGCGTGCATAAAGACGACTTTGCTTTCCTGCTCGGCGGGCAGCCCGTCAAGCGCTACGGGTCGCAAGGCCAGCAGAAGTCATTCTCGCTTGCGTTGCGCCTCGCCCAGTTCGATTATTCTTACGAACAGAAAAACATCAAGCCGATACTGCTTTTGGACGACATATTCGACAAGTTGGATATGGCGCGCACAGCGGAACTTCTCAATATGGTCGGGCAGGAGCATTTCGGGCAGGTTTTTCTCACAGACACCGACGAGAACCGCGTCAAGAGGATCCTGTCAGAGCACGGCATCTCGCACCAGATCATCACCACCGCACCAATGTAGCCTGCGCGCCGTTTGACGAAAGGCTGCGGCAACGGCTAAAAATCGTACTTTTGCCGCCCTTAAAAAACGACGGCATGATCGGCAATATAAACCAGCAGGATAAACTTGAAAGGCTCTGGAACAAGAACTATCTGAAGGTTTGGACGGCCAATTTCATGATTTACTTCTCTTTTATGCTGCTTACGCCGCTGTTGCCTTTGTATTTGAGGGATACCTATATGGCAAGCAAGCAAGTGATTGGCTTTGTGTTGTCTGGTTATACGCTGCTGGCCTTGCTCATCCGTCCTTTCGGCGGTTTTATGGTTGACAGTTTCCCCAGAAAGAAGGTGCTGCTGATTTGCTACGGGCTTTATTGTGTGTGTTTCGGCGGCTATTTGCTGGCAGGGTCGTTGCTGTGGTTTACCCTCATAAGGACCCTGCACGGCGCGCCGTTCGGGGCCACGACGGTCGCAAACAGCACCGTGGCTATCGACGTGTTGCATCCGACACGCCGAGCCGAAGGCATAGGATATTACGGCTTGAGCAACAACATCGCCTCGGCCATCGCGCCCGCATTGGCTATTTATGTGCTTCATCTGACGCAGAGTTATACGCTGCTGTTTTGGATATCCCTCCTCACTTCTGCCGTCGGATTTGCTGTGAATGCCTCCCTCGACTTGAATGCGCGCCCGTTGGTCAAAGACAAGCCCAAGGTTTCGTTTGACCGCTTTTTCCTGCTGAAAGGGTGGAGCGAAGGTCTCACGATGGTCTGCTTTGCCTTCTCTTACGGCGTCATCTCAACATACGTGGCCATTTACGGCGCCGAGGAACTGAACATACAAGGCGGGTCGGCCCTTTTCTTTATGTTGCTGTCGTGTGGGCTGATACTTTCGCGTCTTATCGGCAGCCGGAGCCTGCGTGAGGGCAAGGTCACCCAAAATGCTGCGGTAGGGATGACCGTTTCGCTGGTGGGCTACCTGCTCTTTGCCGCCGTACATCATCCCATAGGCTACTACGGGTCGGCGTTGATAATCGGTCTGGGCAACGGGCACATGTGGCCGGCATATCAGACTATGTTCATCAACCTGGCCCCGCATACCCAGCGCGGCACCGCTAATTCTTCCATCTTGATCAGTTGGGACATCGGCGTGGGGCTCGGCATCCTTGCCGGCGGCGTGGTGGCGGAACATGTGGGCTACCATTGGGCATTCTGGCTCTCGTGGATCGTGAATGCAGTCGGCGTGGCTGGCTTCTACGTTTATGTCAGAAACAGTTACCTGCGCAACCGCCTGCGCTGACGTGACTGACGTAAAGTACAGAAAACAAGACTGTGAATGTAGAACTTCATCAGAAACAGTCATTTTTTCGTCCCTATATCTGCACACCAAAAAACTGCTGTAACCGCAAAAAGTGTATTTTTGCCGCTTGTTTATATTTTTGGAATATTGATATGAAGAAACTCTGTCTCTCTGTTGCCTTTGCTGTCCTGCTGTCCTGCCTTTCGGCGCAAGAAGCCGTGACGATAGACCAATGCCAGCAATGGGCTGTAGCACAGACTTCTGCAAGCCTTCAGAAAGACCTGAACGAGCAAATACTGAAAACTAGCCTTAACAACGCATCGGCGCATCTCTACCCCAAACTCTCCATCAACGGGAAGTTTTCGTACGAGTCGGCCGACGTGCCTATGTGCAGCGGTCAGAGCCACCTTCCCCCGGAGCCGTTCGATGCCAACCCCGAACTCGCCCGTATGCAGTACCATATCGGCCTCGACCTTGAACAAGTCGTGTTTCAGGGCGGAAAGATGTTCTACGGCCGCCAGTACGCCAAACTGCAGAACGATGCCGAAATCTATAAGATAGGGCTCTCTATCAATGCAATAAAGTCGCAAGTGATTACCCTCTACCTCAATCTTTTGATTGTGGAGAAGCAGATGGGCATCATCGAGAATGTGCAGAGCACGTTCAGAGACCAAATCAAACAGTTGCAGGTGCTGCTCAAAGAGGGCGTCATACCGCAGAATACCTTGTCGCAGCTTGAACTGGAGTCGCTGAAGATGGAACAGAACCACAACGATTTGCAAGCCAAAAAGGAATCCATCATTTCCTCGCTTTCCATCCTGACGGGGCACGACTTGTCGGCGGTCACTTTCGAGATGCCCAGCATTCCCGATATCAACGAGGACGTGGAATCGCAACGGCTTGAGTTTTCCATATTCGAGAATCAGGCCCAGCAGATGGATTTTCAGCGTAAACTGCATCTGTCAAGCAGTCTGCCCAAAGTGTCGCTTTTCGTCACAGGAGGCTACGGCCGTCCCGACTACCAGTTCTATTTCAACCGCCCCGACTGGTATTATATGGCGGGCGTTTATCTTAACATCCCTGTGATTGACTGGGCCAAGACCTCCGGAATCAGCAAAGTGATCAACACGCAGAAGAAGATATTGCAAGGACAGGAAGAGGATTTCAAAAAGTCGAACATGATTCAGGTTCAGGACAAACTCAACGAAATCAGGCGTATAGAAAACCTGCTGATTCTTGACAAGGCCATAACCGAGAAGTACAAATCGTTGACGGAAACCTACTCGAGCCAGTTGGTGAACGGCACGATAACGGCCATCGACTATGTGCGGCAGCACAACGACGAGTTGCAGTCGCTGATGAATCAAGAACTGCATTCGATACAGTTGCTGAAAGCAAAGTATGAACTGATGACTTTAAAAGGGCTGTTATAAAGAATATAATAGAAGTTGAAATAAATAATAACAAAAAAACTAAACAAAAAACAAATGAATCGTTTATTGAATGTTTCCGGTTCGCCGCATGTACACAGCGATGATTCCGTAAGAAAGATCATGTGGTCGGTAGTGCTGGCGCTGATGCCCGCTTTTGTGGTCTCGATTTTCTATTTCGGGTTTCCCGTTGTGATCCTGACGCTGGTGTCTGTAGGATGCTGCGTTCTTTTTGAGTATCTGATTCAACGTTTCATCCTTAAAGTAAAGCCCACGGTCAGTGACGGTTCTGCCGTAGTTACAGGTCTGCTGCTGGCTTTCAATGTGCCCTCCAGCCTCCCGGTATGGATGATGGTGGTGGGAGCGCTGGTGGCTATCGGCATTGCCAAAATGCCGTTCGGCGGTCTGGGGCACAATCCTTTCAACCCTGCGCTGGTCGCCCGCGTGTTCCTGCTGATTGCGTTCCCGGTAGCGATGACAACGTGGCCGACCCCGACACCGGTATGGTCAGTAAGCGATATCGTTACAGGTCCTACTCCGCTGGGAATACTCAAGGAGGGTGGCTCTGCTGAACTTCCCACCTATATGAATATGCTGGTAGGTCAGATGGGCGGCAGTTTCGGCGAGGTTTCGGCCATCGCCCTGCTCATCGGCGCCGTGTTCTTGCTGATCCGCAAAGTCATTACTTGGCACATTCCGGTCTCTTTCATGCTCACCGTGTTCCTTTTCTCCGGCTTGTTCTGGCTCATCGACCCCACCCAGTACGCCAACCCGTTCTTCCACCTGCTTGCCGGCGGTCTGGTTCTGGGCGCTTGCTTTATGGCTACGGATATGGTCACTTCGCCTATGACGCCTGCCGGAATGATTGTGTTCGGCATCGGATGCGGTCTGCTGACTATCATCATCCGTATGTTCGGCGCTTATCC
This sequence comes from bacterium, assembly GCA_963644715.1. Lineage (GTDB taxonomy): Bacteria > Bacteroidota > Bacteroidia > Bacteroidales > WCHB1-69 > F23-D06. The sequence goes on from CAVIPZ010000053.1 coordinate 8,900, forward strand.
CGAGGGCGTGTCATTCTCAATTTTGATTATGAACGCGCTTGTGCCGCTGATCAACAAGGCTTTCAAACCCAAAACTTTTGCTAAATAACTCGAATAACATAGTATTATGGAACAGAAAAAAGAACCCTCATTATTTCGCCTGGTAGCAGTGCTTACCCTCATTGCACTTGTGGCGGGTCTTGCTCTGACGGGCGTTTACGCCAAAACCAAAGCTCCCATTGAGGAAGCACAACAGAAAAAGAAGGTAGAAGCGCTGAACTCCGTGCTGCCGGGCTTTCAGGGAACCCTGAAAGACACAACCGTGACGCCGGATGGCGAAAGCGACCCCGTAATTGTCCACATGGCCATCCAGAATGACGGAAAACTCTTCGGCGCAGGCATCGAGACCTACACCAAGAAGGCTTTCTCGGGACGCTTTGACCTGATGGTCGGCCTGGCCGCTGACGGCACAATCCTGAACACCGAAGTGATCAAGGCATCTGAAACGCCAGGTCTCGGCGACAAAATCAACAAGAGCAAAAGCAATTTCTCAGAACAGTTTAACGGCAGCAATCCCGCAGAGTACAAACTCTCCGTAACTAAAGACGGCGGTGACGTGACCCCTATTACGGCGGCCACCATCTCCTCGCGCGCTTATTGCGATGCCGTTCAGAGAGCATACGACGTTTTTATGAAAGTAAAGGAGGCCTACAATGAGTAAACTCAACATTTTAACCAAAGGTTTTTTCAAGGAGAACCCTAACCTGATCCTGGTTCTCGGCACATGTCCCTCGTTGGCAGTCACTACCTCGGTGAACAACGCGCTCGGCATGGGTGCAGCCACTACATTCGTGCTGCTTATGTCTAACATGCTGATTTCGGCTATGAAGAACATTATACCCGACAAGATCAGAATACCTTGCTATATCGTCATCATTGCCACATTCGTGAGCATCATCGACCTGCTGATCCAAGGATTTGTTCCGGCGCTTTCTGAAAGCCTCGGCGTGTTCATTCCGCTGATTGTCGTGAATTGTATCGTGTTGGGACGTGCAGAGGCCTTTGCCAGCAAAAACCCAGTCTTTGACTCAATGCTTGACGGTCTCGGTATGGGCATCGGCTTCACCATTTCCCTGACGTTGATTGCCGCCGTGCGCGAAATCCTCGGCGCCGGCTCACTGATGGGTCATCAGTTCATTCCGGAAGCCTACAATATCCTCATCTTTGTGCTCGCTCCCGGCGCGTTCTTCGTCTATGGCTTCATTATGGCTTTGGTACGTCATATCCTCGCCTCGGCTGAACTCAAGAAAAAACAACGGGCTACCGCAAAATAATTAATTGTCAATTAGTAACTTACAACTGTTATGGAATATATATTAATGATTATCGGGGCAGTGCTGGTGAACAATATCCTGCTTGTGCAGTTTTTGGGCATCTGTCCTTTTTTGGGTGTCTCAAACAAGGTTAACACGGCTCTG
>CAVIPZ010000054.1:0-10355 GCA_963644715.1 bacterium
GGCAACACGCGTAACGCCTCTAAGTTCTAAGTTCTAAGTTCTAAGTTCTAAATTCTAAGTTCTAAACTCTAAACTCTGTTTCGTGCGGCAGCAGTGACAAAATGCTGCACTGCATTCCCTTTGTCTTCAAAAAATCCGCATTAGTGTTGCGGAATTTCATTGCAAATCCGCAGTATAAACAAATACACACGTTCATATGTTCGCACGTTACCAACAGATTGACAGCAATTTAAAAGATTCTATATTCCTATTTGGAGCCCGTCAGACAGGAAAGAGCACTTTCTTGCGTGCCCAGTTCTCCAAAAGTATCTATATCGACTTGCTTGACACGGAACACGGCAGCGTGCGCCGGACGAAAAAGGTCTAAAGTCCCGTTTCCACATTGTGTCAGTCTGCTTCGTCTTGCCCTTTTGTCGTTTCGGAGGCGTATTCGGACGTTTCGGTATGGTTTTGACCGTTCGGGGACAATGCTGGCACTACTTTTGCCCCGTCTGAACACATCAAAAAAACATCATACTGACATGAGATTCCAAAACGTCATCTTAACCGTTATCCTCCTGACTGCCACTCCATTGTGGAGTCACATCTCTGCACAGCAGACGCTCACCCTTGACGACTGCCGCCAAATGGCGCTCTCTTCAAACAGCAGTCTGAAGACCGCGCAAGAAAAGTCATACGAAGCCGAGGCATTGCGCAAGGCCGCATTGTCGCAGTTCTTTCCCAAACTGTCTGCCAACGGCACCTACCAATGGAACCAGAAGAGCATCTCGCTGCTGAGCGACTCGCAGCGCGACGCTATCAACAATATGGGCACTACTGCCATGTCGCAGGTGACACCCGCCTTGGAGAATTTGGCCACACAGCTGCTGCAGACCGACCCGCAACTGGCGATGGCGCTGCTGCAGTCGCTGGGCAACGTGGATGTGGCCGGCGATCTCAACAGTGTCGGGCAGCAAATCACTGACGCTTTCGACATTGACATGACTAACGTCTTTGCCGGGGCAGTCACCGTGTCAGAGCCTCTCTATATGGGCGGCAAAATCAGGGCTTTGTACAAGACAGCAAAACTCTCGTCAGAAGCGGCGGGCATACAGTACGACAAGCGGCGCGATGAGGTGCTGGCTTCGGTAGATGAGGCCTATTGGCGTGTCATTTCGTTGCAGCACAAGCAAAAGTTGGCACAGCAATATTGCGACTTGCTGGTGCGCCTGAACAACGATGTGGATGCTATGCTGGCCGAAGAGGTGGCCACCCAAGGCGATGTGGCCCGGGTGCGCGTGAAACTGAACGAGGCCCAGATGTCGCTGACACGCGCCAACAACGGGGTGGCGCTTGCCCGTATGGTGCTGTTCCAGCTGTGCGGCCTCGACCTGTCAAGCAATGCCCAATTGGCAGAGCCTGAAACCCTTGCCATGCACCAATCGCTCGACACCCTCAACATGCAGCAGATTTGGGACAACCGCAAAGACATTCAGTTGCTGGAACTCAGTCGCGGCGTGGCGCGTGCCAACACCAAAATGGCTGTCTCGGGGCTGCTGCCCAACGTGGCCGTCACGGGCTCGTACGTTGTTAGCAACCCGAACCTCTTCAACGGCTATGCCAACAAGTTTGGCGGAATGTTCACGGCCGGCGTTGCCGTCAACATACCTTTGTGCCACGCAGGTGACTTTTATACGGTAAAGGCCGCCAAGCACCGGCAGCACGAGGTGGAATACCAAATTGAGGAGGCGCGGAACCTTGTGCGGCTGCAAGTGAACAAACTGAACTACGAGCTGGAAGAGGCCAACCATAAACTCGCCCAGACGCAAAGCAACCTCACCAATGCCGAAGAGAACCTCAAACTCGCCGACGAGTCGTTCAAAGCCGGCCTCATCAGCAGCAACGACCTGATGGCGGCACAGACAGCCTGGATGTCGGCAAAGTCGGATCTTATAGAAGCAGAAATCGAGATACAGATGGACTACGTTTACCTCAAACAGGCCATCGGGCAATAAACCGCAGGTTTTCACAATCTCCCCAAGAATAACAATTCAGAAAATAACAAAAAGAAAGAAAAAGATGAAAAAGAGTGACAGAAACTTATGGATTGGCATCGGCGTCGTCATCGCCGTTGTAGTAATCGTAGCCGTCATTGGCATCGTGGCATTGCGGCCGGAGCCGGAAATGATCATGGGCGAAGTGGCCGCCACAGAGTACCGTGTATTGAACAAAGTGCCTGGACGTCTTGACACTTTCTATGTGCAGGAGGGTCAGCAGGTCAAGGCGGGCGACACCTTGGCCTACGTAAGCAGCCCGGAGGTTTCGGCAAAGCTGGCGCAGGCAGAGGCGGCGCGTTCGGCTGCATCTGCGCAGAGCAGCAAAGCCCGCAACGGCGCACGGCAGCAGCAGATTATGTCAGCCTACGAGATGTGGCAGAAAGCCGAAGCGGGTGTTGACATTGCCAAGAAGTCGTACGACCGTGTGCAGGCGCTGTTTGACAAGAAAGTAGTGTCGGCGCAGAAGCGCGACGAGGCCGAGGCACAGTACAAGGTAGCCGTTGCCACCGCCAATGCCGCCCGTCAGCAGTACGAGATGGCCAAAGAGGGGGCGCAGCAGGAAGACAAGCAGGCCGCCAGCGCACTGGTAGCCCAAGCCAACGGCGCCGTCTCGGAGGTGCAGTCGTACCTCAATGACCGCTATCTTGTAGCCCCGTGCAACGGCGAGATTGCACAGATCTACCCCAAGCGGAGCGAGCTGCTGAGCACAGGCTCACCGGTGCTCTCCGTGCTTGACATGAGCGACGTGTGGTTCACCTTCAGCGTACGCGAGGACCTGCTCAACGGGCTGACGGTAGGCACAGAGGCCGAGGTCACCATACCGGCATTAGGCGAGCAGACCTACAAGGCCCGCGTCACCAGCATACGGGCAATGGCCTCCTACGCCACATGGCGCGCCACCAAAACCAACGGCCAATACGACGTGAAAAGCTTTGACGTGAAACTCGTCCCTACGGAGAAAATCGCCGGCTTGCGCCCCGGCATGTCTGTGATCATCAAACAACAAGGAAAATAAAGAACTGTTCTTCTCTGCATCAATGAAAAATCTTCAGACATCCATAAAACGGGAACTCGGCAGGATAAAGGCGCGTCCGCGCTATTTGCTCCTGATGACGGCGGGCATCGTTTTCAGCTATGTCTTCTTCATGACGCTGATGGGAGAAGGCCAGCCCGAGCGGCTTCCCATCGCCATCGTTGACCGGGATGGAAGTTACGTGTCGAGGCAATTGTGCCATGAAATCAATGCTACGCAGGGAGTCGAGGTGGTGGCCGTATATAACCAGCACCAAGAAGCGCGCGAGGCTATGCAGCGGCAAGAGATCTATGCCTTTCTGGAAATCCCTGCCAACACCTACTCCGAGATCTTGAGTTTCAAGGCGCCGCACCTTGTGCTCTACAGCAACAATGCCTATTTGCTGCCAGGTTCTTTGAGTTACAAGACTTTGAGCACTGTCTGCAAGCTTGCCTCGGGCGCTATGCAGCGTGAGATACTCCGCAAGAAAGGTTGTTCTGAAGAGCAGATTATGGGCATCATCCAGCCTATCGAGCTCGACACGCACCTCATCGGCAACCCGTGGGCCAGTTACCAGCCATACATTCTCACTACCATACTGCCAGGCATCGTGGGGCTGATGGCGCTGCTGCTCTCTGTGTTTGTGATAGGACAGGAATACAAAGACGGCACCACGCGCGACTGGCTGCTGGCCGCCAATGGAGACATCATGTCGGCCGTGGCGGGCAAAATGCTCCCTTACACGCTTTGGTTCTTCCTGTCAGGTCTTATCGGCAACATCGTAATGTTCGGGCCATGCCACTACACTATGGAGGGCAGTTTCCTTGCGCTCACCATAACCTTGCTGCTTTTCATCATCGCCTTGCAGTCGATGGCCGTGCTGCTTGCCGGGTTGTTGCCCGACCAGCACATCTCCGTCTGCATTGCCGCCATCTACGGTGCGCTGTCATTCTCCATGTCAGGGTTCTCGTATCCTGTCAGCAACATGCCGCCGGCGCTGCAGGCCTTCAGTTACCTGTTTCCGTTACGTCACTATTATCTTGTTTACGCCGATGTGTCCCTCTTTGGCAGCACACTCCATCAATACTACCCTCATCTCTGCATGCTCATACTCTTCCTGCTGCCGGGACTTATCGGTTGTAAACTCATATCTGCAAAAGCATCTTCTATGCGGCATGACTCCGGGCAGGAGGCTGCCGCACTGGAAGAGCAGACCCGTTAAAAACGCATTGCCATGTCAAAACTGAGAAAAAGAATACAACACAAGCTGAAAGACATCTGGGATGTCTTCACCCTTGAACTTTACCGCATCTTCACCGACGGCGGCGTAATCTTGATATTCTTCATCGCCACGCTGCTCTATCCGCTCATATTCGGGGCCATCTACAAGCACGAGTGCGTGCGCAACCTGCCCGTCGCCGTGGTGGATGATGCGCAATGTGAAGAGTCGGAACGGTTCATCCACAAGATGGATGCCACTCCTGAGATCAACGTCAACTACCGGTGCAGTTCGATGCCGGAGGCGGAGCGGCTGATGCGGGAACGCCGCATCAACGGCATCGTCTATTTCCCTGACGACTACGGCACGCGCCTTGCCCAAGGGGAGCAGGCCCGGATTGGACTGTTCTGCGACATGAGCAGTTTTCTCTACTACCGCAGCATTCTTACCGGTGCCTCGTCAACTATGTTAGACGAAATGAAGAAGATACAGCTGGACCGTTATTCGGGGCAGGGTATCACGGGCATCGATGCGGACGAGCAGGTGACCCCAATTGCATACGACGATGTCAAGTTATTTGCGCCCGCAGGCGGTTTCACCAGTTTCCTGTTGCCGGCCTTGCTCGTTTTGGTTATTCACCAGACGCTCTTTCTGGGCATCGGCATATTGTACGGCACCGCACGCGAAAGCGGCAACGGGGCAGGGCTTCCGCTGCACCTCCGCGGCAAGAGTGTCAACCGCGTGACCCTAGGGCGCGGCATGGCCTACTTTGTGATCTACGTGCCCCTCGTGGCCATCGACCTTGTGCTGCTGCCGCGGCTGTTCGGGCTGCCGCACATCGGTACGCTGCGCAACAACATCCTCTTCCTGTTGCCATTTATGTTGGCCACCATCGGCTTCTGCATGACCGTCTGCTCTTTTGTCCGCAACCGCGACACGGGCGTCATCACCTGCATGTTCTTCAGCGTCATCCTCCTCTTCCTGTCGGGGACCGTGTGGCCGCAAGGCAGCATGCCTGCTTTCTGGCGGATCTTCTCCTACCTGTTCCCGTCAACGCATGGCATACAGGGATTCATACGCATCAACACCATGGGCGCGCAGTTAGGCCAGGTGCGCTTCGAGTACCTCGCGCTGTGGATACAGGCCGCCGTCTATTTTGTCACCACTTGCCTGCTTTTCCACCATTCGCTGTCGCACGAAAACGTCACGGACAAACCGCTGCAGACAAAAACCGCTTAGCTGCAACGCAATTTATGTATTTTTGCCTCGTTTTTTGAGAATCTATGAAACACCATTCCGTCAAAGGGACAAACATCGGCGAGCAGGTCAGGGCAGTAAAGCTTATGCAGCCATTCACCCTCAAGAACGCCTTGTTGCTGTCGGTGCCGCTTGGGGGCATCCTCACCTGCATCATCCTCATCGGCAACTTGAATGTCACCACATGGACCATCAGCCCCAAGTTCCATGTCATCCTGACGCTGCTCTGCAACTGCCTGCTATTCTTTGTCTTGTTTCTCTACGTTTTCAACATCATCAAGCGACCGTTCCCGGCCGCAAAGCGGTACGTGCTCATCTCCATCGGCGCACTCGCCATTGCCGTCACCTTCCCGCTGCTGTCTTACCTGCTGCAATGGTTCATCTACCGCGACTTTCTCCTGTCGGAGTGGTTCAGCCTCAATGCCATCAAAGACTCCGCCATCGCGCTGACCGCCATCTTGGCCACCCTTTTCATCTACAACCTCAGCCGGCAGCACCAGATTCTGATGGAAAACGAGCACCTGCAGACCGAGAATCTGCTCATCCGTTACGAGACGCTGCTCGGGCAGATTGACCCGCACTTTCTCTTCAACTCCCTCAACACCTTGAGCGGACTCATTGAACCCGGCAACGAGCGGGCACAGCAGTACTTGCAGCAAATGGCCGCCATCTACCGTTATATCATGCAGCAAAACAAGCTGGTACGGCTCTCTGACGAGATTGCCTTTTCAGAATCCTACATTGAGATGATGAAAATACGTTACGGCACGTGCCTCTCTTTCAACATCAACATTCCTGAAAAACTGCTCTCCTATTATGTGGTGCCCATCAGCCTGCAACTGCTCATCGAGAACGCGCTCAAACACAACATCGTCAGCGACCGGCATCCGATGACCGTCACCATTGACACGACCGACACGGATGAGGGTTTGCGGCTGCGCGTCATCAATCCCAAGCAAACCAAGATCGGCGAAACACAGTCGAGCGGCATCGGCCTTGCCAACTTGGGGAAGCGTTACCGTCTGCTCTTCCACAAGCGCATCACGGCAAGTGAAACCGACACACACTTCACCGTCACCCTGCCGCTGATACCCCCTGACAAGGCCGAAGAGACCATCGCCTTCCTGCTGCAGACGGAGCAGCAGGAAGCAAACCTCAAAAACGAACCGTTGTCATGAAGAAAGTCGTCATCATTGAGGATGAGATCATTGCCGCACAGAATCTGAACGGTATGCTGGCAGACGCCGCGCCCGATGCCGAAGTGCTCGCTGTGCTCCGTAGCATAGAAGAAAGCGTGGAATGGTTTCGGCAAAACAATGCCCCCGACCTCGTGTTTATGGACATCCACCTCGCCGACGGATCTGCATTCCACATCTTCGACCAAGTCAGCATCAACTGCCCCATCATCTTCACCACTGCCTACGACCAGTATGCCTTGCAGGCCTTTCAGGTAAACAGCATCGACTATCTGCTCAACCGATTGACAAGGCACGGCTTAAGCATGCGCTTGAGAAGCTGCAACTTTTGCGTCCTGAGACTTCAGACAACGCAGAAGACCGCAAACAGTTGGAAACACTGCTTGAAATGCTTCGGCAAGAGCACCGCGCCTACAAATCCTGTTTTCTTGTGCCGGTAAAAGACAAACTTGTTCCCTTGCCAGTACAGGAGATAGCCTGCTTTTTTGTGGAAGACAAAGTGACGAGGGTACTGGCCACCGACGGGCGCACCCTCATCTTCGACAAGCCGCTCGACATCCTGATGGAACAGCTTTCGCCGCAGCTGTTCTTCCGTGCCAACCGGCAATACATCGTAGCGCGCCATGCCATTGCAGACATTGCCGTATGGTTTGGCGGGAAAATCCGGTTGACGTTAACTGTGCCAAAGACTGAAAAAATAGTCATCAGCAAAGCACGCGTGCCCGAATTCAAAACATGGTACACAGAGTAAGTGCCTGTATGACACTGTTTTTTTTATTGCTATTTTGCAAAAAAGTAATCGCTCATCACCACGCGCAGCATAATGCCATAGCTGAAAGCGAACTTGTTTTCGCCGCCCTTGTTCTTGCCTTCATAGATGCCGTTGCGGGCAAAGGCGGCATAAAAAGCAGGGTCAAGCGACACGTTCTTGTTGCACACCAGCTTAAGGCCTGTCGCGGCGGAGAAGCCGAAGCCGGGACCGCCAAAAACCACATTGTCGTAAGTCAGCGCGCCCGGATAATAGCCCTGGCCGTTATATAGGTCGAGAAGCGTATAGCTGTTGCCCACACTCTTGCTGTCTTTGTCCAGCAAGACGGCATCGAACGACTTGACCTTAGCATAGTTGAACTGCACGCCAGCCTCCACAAAAGGCTTCACAACACGGTGGACGCGGCTGAAGAGGTACGACACGGAAAGGTCGAACATAGAGCGGTCTTCTTTGCCTGCCAGTGCCACCACGGGTTGCCGTACCATATTGCCTGACACGGCATTAGAACTGAGCAGTATTTGCGTGGTAGCCTTAAGTTGGCTATATTGGTACGAGAGTGACACGCCCCAGCCATTGCCAAACTTGTAGCGAGCCGCCAGTCCCACTATGGTGCGGAAACTGTAGTGCATATTCCAGTCCATATCGTCGGGGTCGTTGTAGGTAAGTTCGTCGCTGATGCTGATATAGCGGTAATTTTCAGCCACCATGCGCTGCCACTCCTCGCGCCAATACTGGTTAGAGAAGATATAGTCGATATTGCATTCGTTGAGGTTGCTGCCGTTGTAATAGTTGGCATTGAACGTGCTGCCCGTAAACATGCCGGCGGCGATATGGAAATCGAAGCCGCGGTCGGGCCACGTCGTGTCTGCCAGCGAAACCGTGCTGCGGCTGCCCTGTGCGAGGGTCAGCAGCGGCACGGTCAGCGTCAGCAATATGGTTGACAGCCTTTTCATGGCTACAGGTGTACGCAGGTGCCGTAAGCGTCTGCGGCGGCTTCCATAATGGCTTCCGACATTGTGGGGTGCGGGAACACGGCATTGATGATGTCGTGGCCGGTAACATGTTTGCGGCGTGCCAGCACGGCACCGCCGATCATTTCCGTCACATTGTCGCCGATAAGGTGGCAACCGAGCCATTCGCCCGTTTGCTTGTCAAAGATCACCTTCACCAGGCCGTCGCGGCTTCCGGCGGCGGTAGCCTTGCCGGAGGCGGTAAACGGGAACTTGCCCACCAGTATTTCTCTGCCTTGCTCAACGCAGGCTCTTTCGGTGAGGCCTACGGAGGCTATCTCTGGCGTAGTATAGGTGCAGCCCGGGATATTGCCGTAGTCAACGGGCTCGGGGTCAAGGCCGGCGATGTGCTCGATGCAGACCTCGGCCTCGTGCGAGGCCACATGCGCTAATGCCGGTCCGTGTACAAGGTCGCCAATGGCATAGACGCCCTCCACATTGGTGCGGTAATAGTCGTCAACTATCACCTTGCCGCGTTCCACCTGAACGCCGCACTCCTCGAGGCCGATGCCCTCGATGTTCGTAGCCACGCCAACGGCCGAGAGCACAATGTCGCATTCCAGTTCCGTAACTTTCTCTTTGGCGTCTTTCACCGTCACCTTGCAGCGGTCGTTTACAACGTCCACTTTTTCCACAGAGGCGGATGTCATCGTCTTGATGCCGGCCTTGCGGAAGCAGCGCGCCAGCGTAGCGGCGATGTCATCATCCTCCACAGGGACCAGGCGAGGCATATATTCCACAATCGTAACCTTAGTGCCCATCGAGGCATAGAAAAAAGCCAATTCGCTGCCAATGGCGCCGGAGCCCATCACCACCATCGTCTCGGGGAGAGCCGGCAGGGTCAAAGCCTCGCGGTAGCCGATGACGTGCTTGCCGTCTTGGGGCACATTAGGAAGGCTGCGCGAGTGCGCGCCCGTGGCCAGTACGATATGTTTGGCTTCATATATCTGCCGGGAGCCGTCGTCGGCGGTAACTTCCACCTTGCCATTGCCCGCCAGCTTGCCAAAGCCGGCGATGACCTCTACATTGTTCTTCTTGAGCAGAAACTGCACCCCGCGGCTCATCGTGTCAGCCACCCCGCGGCTGCGTTTCACTACCGCCTCAAAGTCGGGCTTCACCTCGCCGGCCACCTGCACGCCATAGTCGGCGGCATGCTGCATATAGCGGTAAACCTGCGCCGACTTGAGCAGCGCCTTAGTAGGGATGCAGCCCCAATTGAGGCAGATTCCGCCTACTTCGGCACGTTCAACCACAGCGGCTTTCATGTTCAGTTTGGCTGCGCGAATGGCGGCCACATAGCCTCCCGGTCCGCTCCCGATCACGATAACATCGTATTGACTCATAATTCTATCTTTTTAATAATTTCTGTTATAGATAAATAGTCCTTCATGCAACTTGCATGAAAGGCTGGCAAAAGTACAAAAAAAGGACTTTTAGCACGGATGCCGCAAGAAAAAACTGCTTGCCGTCACCTCGCGAGTGGGATATTCATCAATAAATGCCGCATCTGACTGTTCCATAGTCGCACCCATCATAAAGGAGCCGCCTTCCACGATAATCATCTCAAAAGATGTCTCTTCCGTACTTTCCACCTTGAACACTGCCGATAATGTCTGTTTGCCTGTTTTTATCGCTTGTTGTTTGATTCGTTCCCATAATCATTCCTTTTTGTTGTTTGGGCTGCAATAATAGCACACACCTGTAACAAAAAAACGGAACATATATGACGTAAGACTTAATTAGGAATGAGGAATTAGGAATGAGGAATTAGGAATTGAAGAGGGACGATACGCGTAACGCTTCTAAATTCTAAGCTCTAAATTCTAAGCTCTAAATTCTAAGCTCTAAATTCTAAG
>CAVIPZ010000055.1:0-10342 GCA_963644715.1 bacterium
CAAGACGAACCAAAATATTTTTTATCACCTTTATAATGTTGATAACCACGCAGTTGTTTGAGCATTGTTTTTCCTCATTCTTGCGACTGTGGCTCCCACTCCTGAAGAATCTGCAGCGATTTTTCGTAAAAACGTGCAAAGTCGTTGATGCGAAGCAGTTGCTGAAGATGTCCTGCCGTAAGTCCTACAAGTGCCGCATAATAGTGCCAGAGTTCCTTGAGGTGTGCGAGCGTGCTGCGCTCCTTGACGCGGAACAGCGACTCGTCGGCCGACAACTGGTAATAGCGGAGGAAACGCCGTTGCCGGTCGCCCGTAGGCATGCCTTTGATTTCCTCTGCAAGGAACGGGTCGCGCAGCAGCCCGCGCCCCAGCATCCAGTCGCTGATTTGCGGATAACGGCACTGCATTTGGACGAACCGTTCTCTTGTGAAGATGTCGCCGCTGAAGATGACCCTGTGGTTCGTGTTGCGGCAGAACAGGTCCATCGCTTCGAGGTCGGGTTCGCCCTCATACATTTGCTTTCCAAGCCGCGGATGGATGACGATGAACGAAAGCGGGTAGTGTTCTATCCGTTTCAGTATTTCCAGTCCCTCGGTTTTGTCGTTGAGCCCGAGCCTCATCTTGACAGAAAACCGGTACGGCGTTTGCGACGTTACGGCACTGACCACCGACGCTACGGCATCCGCATCAGGCATAAGTCCGCAGCCCCGTCTTCGGCGCACCACTTGCGCTACGGGGCAGCCAATGTTCCAGTTGAAGTCTTCATAGCCATAACGGTCGTGCAGCGCATGCATCGTATCCACAAAATGAGACGGTTTGTTGCCCATCAGCTGCGGCACGGCAGGTGCAATGGTATTGTTTTCGGGATATATGTCGTGCCACCCTTTCACATTCAGTTTCCCGCTTTCCTGAACGGGCAAGAAAGGGGTAATGAAACAGTCTATGCCGCCAAAATGACGGCATAGACTGTTTCGGAAAGTATAGTTCGTGATTCCGTGAAGCGGTGCCAGCCAGATGTTCATGTTTATCTGATCACCACTTTGCGCGTGACGGTTTGGCTGCCCTGTTCCATTTTGAGGAGATAGATGCCGGATGCCAGCGCTTTCACATTCAATGCGGTTTGTCCGGCCACGTTTTCGTGGGCGGCCACTGTACGTCCCGTCAAATCTACGAGGCGGCAGCGGTACGTGTCGCCGTTGCCTGACTCGACATAGAGGCAGTCGTGGGCGGGGTTGGGATATACGCGCACCATTTCGGCCTTTTGCTCCGGAACGTCCGTGCCATAGTCCAGCCTTACATCATCCACATAAAGCTCTGTTGCGGTATTGGCCGACAAGAAGGACCCGGCCATGATTATGATGCGGATGCGGTCGCATTCCACCAATGAGTCGTCAAAGGGAATCTCTATTTCGGTGTATTCGGGTATAGCCTGTGCGGTCTGGAAGAATGCTTCGCTCACGATTTCTTCCAGATCTTCTTCTTCATCCGTTGTGTCGGCATCAATGTCGAGGTCTTGCTTTGTAGTAAAGGCCATAATCGTGAGCGTGTCGTTTTGCGGCAGGTATTTGATGCGCATCTTGATGCTGACAGGCGTACGTGTGCAGGCCATACCGTCTGCAACAACGTTTCGCAGTGTTGCAAGGCTCATAAGGTCGTCTATGTCAAGGCTGTCGGGGCTGTTCAGCAGTTCCTGTATCGTGGAGAGCGGTATGCTGAACGTGCCGGCGGTCCCCAGTTGGGCTATGCCCGGCAGGGTGTATGACATGACACCCTCAATGCCGATGGCGGCCGCCTGAAGTTTCAGTGCATACGAGCCGCTGAATGCATCGGTGGTCTGCGATCCGAACTCGCAAGAGACAGGATAGCCGTACTCGCCGATAATGGGGAGGGTTGTCGTGATTTCTCCCGAAACGTACGTTGTCCAACCGTCTGGCCGTCCTTGCGTCCAGTTCTCGAAGCCTGCATTGTTGACCTGCGTCTGAGCCGACAGTCCCAATGAGGCTATCATCATCATCAGAAAAGATAATTGCTTTTTCATCATTTTATGGTTTTAGGATTTTTAAAACGCTACATAACGTTAAAAAACGACGGATATTTTACCCGAACGAAGAAAATGTCATTTTCTTCGTTCTATGACAGCGCCGAGCGACTGGAGACGTTCAACGATGTTCTGGTAGCCCCGGTCTATTTGCTCGACATTCTGAATGACGCTGGTGCCTTTTGCGGAAAGCGCCGCAATGAGCAGCGACACGCCGGCTCTGATGTCGGGCGAGGACATTATGGTGGCGCGGAGCGGGCGGCGCCGTTCGAGACCGATGACTATGGCGCGGTGCGGGTCGCAGAGCGTGATCTGCGCGCCCATGCTCTGCAGTTTGTCCACAAAGAAGAGCCTGCTCTCGAACATCTTCTGGTGTATCAGCACGCTGCCCCTTGCCTGTATTGCGGTTACCAGCACAATGCTGATAAGGTCGGGCGTGAAACCGGGCCACGGCGCGTCGGCAATGGTGAGCACGGAACCGTCATAGTTGGTGCCGATTTCATAGACATCCTGTTCGTGTACGACAATGTCGTCGTCTTTCTGTTCGAAGTCGATGCCCAATTTCCGGAACGTGTAGGGTATGATGCCCAGATGCTCGCAGGCGCAGTTCTTGATGGTGAGCGGCGACTGGTTAAGGGCGGCCATGCCGATGAAGCTGCCTATCTCGATCATGTCGGGCAAGATGCGGTGTTCGCATCCGTGAAGTTGTTCCACCCCCTCAATCGTCAGCAGGTTGGAGCCTATGCCGGAGATGTTGGCGCCCATACGGTTGAGCATCGAGCAGAGCTGGTAGAGGTACGGTTCGCAGGCAGCGTTGAAGATGGTGGTCTTGCCTTCGGCGAGCACCGCAGCCATCACAATGTTGGCCGTGCCCGTAACGGAGGCCTCGTTGAGCAGCATATAGGAGGTGGTCGGCTTCAATTTTGAAGAAAAGCCCGTCGTCTGAAAGTTGCGTGCGGGCGCCCAAGTGTTCAAAGCCCTCAAAATGGGTCGTCAGCGGGCGCCTTCCAATCTGGTCGCCGCCGGGCCGGGCCGCATACGCGTGACCGAAACGTCCCAGCAGCGGGCCGATGACCATGATAGAGGCGCGTATCGATGCCGACAGTTTCACGAATTCAGGTGTGGTCAGCATGTCCAGATTCACATCGTCGGCCTGAAAGGTGTAAGTCTCCTTGTTCAGTTTCGTAACCTTCACCCCGAGGAGTGACAATATATCTATATAGCGATGCACGTCGCGGATGTCGGGGAGGTTGGACACGGTGACGGGTTCGGCGGTCAGCAGGACGGCAGAGAGTATCTGCAGCGCTTCGTTCTTGGCCCCTTGCGGCGTGATTTCGCCGCTCAGTTTGTGCCCGCCCTCAATGATAAATTCAGCCATGCTCTATTCCTGGATAAGATGTTTTGCGCTATGTTTTGAAAAAAGGCAGAAAGCCTACTCGGGAATGACAACGGGGAACTTCTGGTTGAACTCCATACGGTAGGGAGAACCTAAGATGTTGGTCAGGAAGTCCACATATTGGTCGGTGAACATGAACTTGTTGGCATCGTAATAGGCAGCGGGGAGCGGGAAGTTGCCGATGTTGCCCATTTCGATTTCAGAGGCGTGAAACTCTTCGAGTTCCTCATAAGGCACGATGTCGTGCATGACGGGCATTTTGCCGTAGTCTTCGCGCAGCAGCAGGTCCACCACCTTGTCGGCCAGCGTTGACGTGAGCCGTCTGTCATATTCATAGCATTTGCCGGAGCGAGGGATGTAGCCTGAAATCTGGCCTCTGGCCTCGATGCCGAGTTTGCGGCTGATTTCGGATGCGATGGTGCCGCTGATGCCGCCGAAACGCGGGTGTCCGTACTCGTCGGTGTCGGAGGAGGCATACACCATGCCAAGTTCTTGCTTTTCGTCGTCCCACCAACGTACGCCCTCTGACACGGCAATGATGAGGCTGTGTTTAGGCGAACGCATGTAATTTTCCTTCACAGACTCGAAGAAGAACTCTTTGCGTTCCTTGGTCATTTCCACTTCGGGCACCAGCGCCATCTGTGCGCCGCCGAATATGGCCGAGCCGGTCAGCCAGCCGGCGTCGCGTCCCATGACCTCCAGCACCATAATGCGCTGATGCGACTCATTGGTGGTGTGCAATTTGCTGGTGAGTTTCTTGATAGCCATGGCGCCGGAGGGAAATCCTGGGCAAAGCACCGTTTCGTGCTGCTGTCCGGCATAATGGTGCATCGTCCTTGTCCTCAAGTCATTGTCGATGGTCTTGGGGAAACCGATGACCGGAATGCCGTATTTCTCGTACATTTTCCGGGCGGCGCCGTTCGTGTCATCGCCGCCGATGGTGACCAGCACGTCGATTTTGTAGCGTTCGATGTTGCGGAGGATCTGCTGCGAGCGGTCTTCCGGGTTTTTCTTGCTCGGAAACGGGTTTGTCCTCGAAGAGAGCAACGCCGTGCCGCCGTAGATGCCGTTGTAGGGTATGTTCGTCAAATCCACCACATCGCCATCTCCCAGCAGCCCTTTCCATCCGCGCAGAATTCCGTAAACCTTGAATCCGAGCATAGAAGCGCGGTTCCTGACACTTTCGATGCTGGAGTTGATGGCCGGTGTGTCGCCGCCGCCAGATAAGATGGCCAATGTCTTGCCTTTGAATAGTTTTTCTGTTCGCATATCTTTAGTTGTTTTATTATCGTTAAAAAATAGCCTTGCAAAAAATGTCCTTAGTCCCTGTTCAGCAGGTCGCTGCCGGTAAAACGGTGCAGCGTATCGGTGCGGGTCAGGATCTCTTCTTTGCTCATCTCTTCAAAAATTCCATCCATCATTCTGCCTGTCAGATAGTCTTGCAAGTCGAAAGAGACGGGAGTGTTGGTGATGCTGTAATATTGGCGCAGTGCCTCTTCAAGCCAGTAGCTGACGTCGAAGACATTGATGCGGACGGCAATCGGAGCCGCTATAGCATCTTCTATGTCTTTGTATTTCATCTGTTTGAAATAAGCGGTAATAAGCGCGGTGTTCCCGTCCAGCAGTTCGTCCGGATCATAAACGACGAGTTTGTTTATCGCATTAGAAAAAGCGTCGCGCACCACCGTGCCGGAACTCTCTGCCATACGGTTGGAAAAGAACACGAGCGAGTCGGCCAACCAACCCTGCTGATGTTCTGAAAGCGTGTCGAGCACATAACTGATAGGGGCGAAATCAATCTTGTAAATGCCCTCGTCATACTGCGAGTAGCCGTTAAGTTTGCACAGGTTGTTGACGGCCACGTCAAGGCAGGTGTCAAGGCAGTTGTAGATGGTTTTGTTCTTTTCGGAGTTGGTATAAAGTTGTTCTGCATACGTACCCGACTTGTCTTCGCAACTGCCTAAAAGAGCCGTGGCAAGGACGGCCAGAAGCAGAATTTCGGTTTTCTTCATCATTTTTGAAATTTGTGCGCAAAGATAGTTATTTTTGCGGAATGAAAGTCAGCGATATGCAATTTGTGGCTAATGCCAAATCCACCAATCTGTTATTGTCAGAAATGGCTGCTGCCGAACTTGTCTCAGGCCGGTCATTGCCGCCGTTTTTCGCGCTCTATACGGACTACCAGTCACAGGGGCGCGGCATGGGCCAGAACCGTTGGTTCAGCAGCCGCGGCGAGAACATGCTGGTCAGTTTTTACGTCAGACCTCCCCTGCCTGCCGCCCGACAGTTCCTCTTCAACCAATACTTCTCGATTGTGACGGCAGCGTTTCTGGAACAGTTCGTGCCCGAAGTGCGCATCAAATGGCCAAATGACCTCTATATCAACGGCAAGAAAGTTGCCGGCATCCTCATTGAACATTCCGTGTGCGGCGACCGGCTGCAATATACCGTTGCCGGCATCGGCATCAACGTCAACCAGCCCTCATTCCCGCCCGACATTCCCCACCCCACTTCGCTGCTGCTCGAGACGGGAACGCAGCACGATGTCGCCGCACTTCTGCAAGCCTACCGCCAGACGCTGCTTGACCATATCGCCAGCCTCTCCGTTGAGCATGCTGACCGGCTATGCCGCCATTATATGCAACGGCTATACCGTCTCAACGAGTATGGACGTTACCGCATACACGGCAAAGAACTGGTTGCCGCCATCACCGGCATCGACGGTTACGGGCGGCTTCTGCTATGCGACGAACACGGGAAACATCATGTCTGCGGATTCAAGGAAGTAACGTTTCTATAATCGCGACGCCATGACACGCAACGAATTTCTCGGCCGCCTGCAATTCCATTTCGGCTTTCCTCCGACAGAAAGCCAGACGCAGGCCATGTCTGACCTCGCCTCATTCATCTATGAGCCTGGCGATAGTTTTCTCTTCATCTTGAAAGGATATGCCGGCACAGGAAAGACCACCTTGACGGGCGCGCTCATCAAATCGCTGGAAGAGGTGCGCATCAAGAGCGTCATTCTGGCGCCTACGGGACGTGCCGCCAAAGTCATCTCGCAGCATGCCGGGCGCAAAGCCTACACCATACACAAATGGATTTACAGAACCGCCACCAAAGACGGCATCCGCAAGTTTTACCGCAAGGAGAACAAATACAGCCACACCCTCTTCATCGTGGATGAGGCATCGATGATCTTGGCGCAGGCTTCCGGCGAGGAGTTCGCCGGCGGGTACAACCTGCTCGACGACCTGATCGGCTATGTTTTCTCCAAAGCGCACAACCGTATGCTGTTCATCGGCGACGACGCGCAGCTGCCACCGGTTGGCGAAAGCGAAAGCCCGGCCCTCAATCCCGACTATATGCGGCACACTTACCCCGTGCGGGTCTTTGAAAGCAGCCTGACCGATGTAGTGCGGCAGGCGCTTGACTCGGGCATCCTGTACAACGCCACCTTGTTGCGCGGCAAAATAGCCCGTGGCGAGACAATGCTGCCATTCTTCGGCGGCAAACAATTCAGCGACTTCGTGCGCATCACGGGTTCCGAACTCGAAGAGGTGCTCAATGAACTTTACAGCAACTACGCCTCCGATGAGATAGTCTCCATCACCAGTTCAAACCGGAGGGCATTTATGCTGAACAGCGAAATCAGAAACCGGATCCTGTACCGGGAGAGCCGCATCAATGCCGGCGATTTCATCATGGCAGTAAAAAACAACTACTATTGGGTGGATGAGGCCTCAGAAGTCGGCTTCCTTGCGAACGGCGACATCATGGAGGTAATGGCCATACACCGACAGCAGGAACTTTACGGCTTCACTTTCGCCGATGTGACCGTAAGGCTGTGCGACTATCCCGACCATCCCGACATCGACATCAAGATCATTCTGGAAAGCCTTGACATTGAGGCGGCGTCTCTGCCCTACGAAGATCTGCGCAGGCTCTATCAAGCCGTTGCGGAAGACTATGCCGAAATCCCCGACACGCGCGCACGTTTCCTCAAAACCCGTAACGACCCCTACCTCAATGCGGTGCAGGTGAAGTTCGCTTACGCCTTGACTTGCCACAAGACACAGGGCGGCCAATGGAAAAAAGTGCTCATCGACCAAGGCTACCTTTCCGACGACAGAATCGGCCTCGACTATATGCGCTGGCTTTACACGGCCGTCACGCGCAGCACCCAAACGGTCTATCTGATCAATTTCAAGGATACCTTCTTCATCGCAGACGGGGAGCAATAGGGCATTGGGGCGGCACGGCTTTTTTTGTATTTTTGCGCCCTGTCTTACCGTTTGGCAATATGACATTCCCGAAAAAGAAAAAAAGAGCAGAAGAACGGGCTGTTTCACTCTCAAAACTCGCATGGAACCGTTTCAAAAAAGAAAAAGAAGGTGTTATATCGCTCTTCTTTGTCGCTTTTGTCGTCTTGGTTTCCATCTTAGGGTATCTCATCACGCCTGATCACACGCCCTATTGCAACCATCAGCAGTTGGAAATAGCATTGCGCAAGCCCGGGTTCAGCGTAACGCTGTTGCAAGTAAAGCAGGAGAAAGAGACCGGAAAGCAGCCGTTGCTGAAACGGATGCTGTTTGGACAGCCCTCCCTTTACCGCACTGTCCCGATCAGCCAGTATCACGAAAAAGCAGACTCCGCGACGGTTCAACTCTTTGAGCAGAACGAATATGCATCATTTGCAAAGGCGGACCTGGCGCCGGAACCGACGGTTACCAGGAAATTTCTGCTCGGCACCGACCGTTACGGGCGTGACGTGCTCAGCCAGTTGTTGATAGGAAGCCGTGTCAGCCTTTCTGTGGGTTTCATGTCCATATTCATCGCCTTGGTCATAGGCATCACGGTGGGCGCCATAGCCGGCTACTACCGCGGGAAAGTCGATGACATCCTGCTCTTTATTATAAATGTGGTATGGTCGATTCCGACGTTGCTTCTGGTCATTGCCATCAGTTTTGCATTAGGCAAAGGTTTCTGGCAGATCTTCATTGCCATAGGACTGACCATGTGGGTTGACATCGCGAGGGTTGTGCGGGGACAGGTAATCAGTCTTCGGGAACAGGACTTCGTAGAATCCGGCAAAGCGCTCGGTTTCAGCAACCTGCGGATTATCTTCAAGCATATTCTGCCCAACATCACAGGCACCATCATCGTAGTGGCGGCATCCAATTTCTCGTCAGCCATCCTCATGGAGGCGGGCTTGAGTTTCTTAGGTCTGGGTGTGCAGCCGCCGATGCCCTCGTGGGGCATGATGATGAAAGAGAACTACGCCTACATCGTGCTCGACAAAGCCTATTTGGCCATTGTGCCAGGCATAGCCATCATGCTGCTGGTGTTGTCGTTTATGCTTATCGGCAACGCGTTCCGCAACGCCCTTGATGTAAGAAGCTGATTTATAAACTGCTATTTGCGAAAGGCATCGCTGCCCTCGCTGCTGTAAGGCACCACGTCAACGCCGACAAACTCCTGTTTCAAATACTTGAAATAGCCGCAAACGGCAATCATAGCGGCATTGTCTGTCGTGAGGTCCAGCGGCGGCAGGAAAAGGTTGCGGCGGTATTTTCGGGCCACTTCAGCGGCGGCGTTACGCAGCCCTGAGTTGGCAGAGACGCCGCCTGCCAGCACAAGGTCTTTGCAAGGCGACACTTTCAATGCTTTCACTACCTTGTCAATCAACGACTTTACGACAGCATACTGAATCGATGCCGCCAAATCGTGGATGTTCTCCTCTATAAAGTTCGGATTCTCCTTCAGCCGGTCGCGGACAAAATAGAGAAACGACGTTTTAAGCCCGCTGAAACTGTAGTCGTAACCCGGGAGGTGTGCCGTGGCGAACGTAAAGCGTTTGGGGTTACCCTCTTTGGCATATTTGTCGATGACGGGGCCGCCGGGATAAGGGAGCCCGAGAATCTTGGCAGCCTTGTCGAAAGCCTCGCCTGCTGCATCGTCGATGGTGCCGCCAATGCGCTGCATGTCAAAGTAGTCGTTCACCTGCAGCAGGAGCGTATGGCCGCCCGACACCGTCAGGCACAGAAAAGGGAACGACGGCACGGGCTTCTCCTCGTCGGGCTTGTGCAGGAAATTGGCCAGCACATGCCCTTGCAGATGGTCCACTTGGACTAACGGTATGTCAAGGCTGTATGCCATGGCCTTGGCAAACGAGCTGCCCACAAGAAGCGAGCCGAGAAGTCCGGGACCGTTGGTGAAAGCAATGGCAGATAACTGATTTTTGTTTATTTTTGCGCGCTTTAAAGCCGTATCGATCACCGGGATGATGTTTTGCTGATGGGCGCGCGAAGCCAGTTCAGGGACAACACCGCCGTATTCGGCGTGAACTTTCTGGCTTGCAATGACATTGGATAGTATTTCAGTGCCCTCTACAACAGCCGCAGACGTGTCATCGCAGGAGGATTCGATACCGAGAATATAAACTGACATAACCTGTTAATTAGTGGACAGCAAAAGTAGTAAAAAAATCGGGAAGAAAGCAGCCAAGATCCTGCTATGGTTTTTGGGGTGCTTCGTTGCGCTGGACCTGCTGCTGGCAGGGCTGCTCCTGATTCCTGCCGTACAGACTTTTGCGGTCAACAAGATCACGGAAAAGGTGAGTCAGAGCTGGGGGACAGGCATCTCCCTGAAACATGTCCGCCTCTCGCCCACCCTGCATATTGTGGCCGACGAACTGCACATCGAGGACAACCGGCAGCAGGATATGATTTATGTGGGAAAGGTTAAATGCCGCCTTACGGGGCTGGGCTTTAACCCGTTCAAGCTCAAGTTCGGCAGCGTGACGCTTTCAGACGCCGACATCGTGCTCAGGACCTACTCGGGCGACACTACGATAAACATAGCCGCCTGGGCTGCCAAGTTCAAGAAAAACGACAACACTTCATCCT
>CAVIPZ010000056.1:0-1850 GCA_963644715.1 bacterium
CTATTGTTATTCAATAAAATGCAATAGAGAGTTCTTTGAATTGGCCAAGATTGCAGACGTAGAAGACGGCGAACTCGATTTGCGGATTGAAATGGAAAAATCTGACAGATTGGCAAAGTTGACGTTCGAGTTCAGCGGCTATGTTTCCGCGCCTTGCGACCGTTGCCTGCTGCCGGTGTGCATCCCGATGGATTTCGAGAACCGGCTGATTGTGAAGCTGGTTGCAGAGCCGGAGAAGAGCGCCGCTGCTGATGACGACGACATCTGGATTATAGACGAAAACACCTACGAGTTAGACGTTTTTCATTTTGTCTATGAGTCCATATTCCTGGCCTTGCCGCTCCGCATCGTGCATGAGGACGACGAAAACGGCAACCCGACCTGCGACCCTGACATTCTGAGGAAAATGGAAGAATTGGAAAACGCCGCCAAGTCCAGCAAGGAGAACGACCCGCGCTGGGACGCGCTGAAGAAGATAATAACTGATTAAAAAACACATAAAAAGAAGAAGATATGCCTAATCCAAAAAGAAGACACTCGGCAATGAGAAGAGATAAGAGAAGAGCCCACGACTTCATTACGGCTCCTCAACTGACAACCTGCAGCCATTGCGGTGCACCTATCCTTACCCACAGGATTTGCCCCGAATGCGGCTACTACAGAGGAAAACAAGCCATCGAAGTCAGCGGTACGGCTCAATAAAGCGTCCCGCCGGTTCTGTTCATTTGAGTTAGATGACATAAGCAATTATGCCATCTTTTCTTGTTTGGTTTCATTTCATCAACAACTTGACTATGGATCTTGTATTTGCCACCCACAACCAGCATAAAGTTCATGAAATCCGCGCCATTGCAGGCCCGCATTGGAACATCGTCAGCCTGCATGACCTCGGCTGCACGGAAGAGATTCCTGAAACCGCCGACTCGCTGCAAGGCAATGCCCTGCAGAAAGCCCGCTTCGTGAAAGACCGCTACGGCATCAACTGCTTTGCCGACGACACGGGGCTTGAAATCGAAGCCCTCAACGGACGGCCGGGCATCTATTCGGCACGCTATGCCGGCGAACATTGCTCCTTTGCCGACAATATGAACAAGGTGCTTGCCGAAATGAGCGGTCTCACCAACCGCAAAGCATGTTTCAAAACCGTCATCGCCCTGCTTTGGGACGACAAGACCTATTTCTTTGAAGGCCGCATCGACGGAACTATCATCGAAAAGCCACGCGGCAACGCCGGCTTCGGCTATGACCCCGTGTTTGTGCCAGACGGCAGCGACAAAACTTTTGCGGAAATGGATGAGTCTGAAAAAAACCGCATCAGCCACCGCGGACTTGCCATCGCAAAACTGCTTGATTTCCTGGATGGTCTGGACAAGTAATAGCCCCCTCTAATCCAGTCCCTCCTTGATCTTCAACAACATCTCTTTCACTTTCAGCAGCGAAGTGACAATGGCTGCATTGTCGGCCTCGCGTATCATGTCGCGCTTCAGAGCATCCTTGGCCCCTTGCAGCGTATAACCCTTTATCTTTGTCAAATAGTAAATGGTGCGGATGATGTCCATGTCGTTTTTCGAGAAGAACCTGTCGCCTTTCTTGTTCTTGCGGGGCTTCAGCATATCGAACTCTTTCTCCCAAAAACGAAGCGTTGAGGCCGGCAGCCCGAAAATAGCGGCGGCCTCGCCCATACTGTAATAAAGACGCTTGTTCCCGTCTTGCAGTTCCGGTAATGGCAAACAATTCTGGTCGTCTGTCCTGTCTGGCATCATTCTCCGTCTTGCATTTTGCGGCGGCGCTCATCCTTTTCTTTGATGCTCTCCCGCTTGTCATAAAGTTTCTTTCCCTTGGCAAGCGAT
>CAVIPZ010000056.1:1926-10245 GCA_963644715.1 bacterium
TTTGGCATACCCGTTCTCATTAATCCACAACAAGGTAGGAACTATTGTAAAACCTTTCTCCTTAAGTTTCACCAACAATTTCTTTATCTCCCTCTTCTGGAGCAAGAGTTTGCGGTCCCTCTTCGGAAAGTGATTGTTGTAACTGCCTGCCGCATACTCGCTCACGTGCATATTGTGTACCCAAAGCTCGCCATTCTCAAACGAGCAGTAGGCATCTGTAATGTTGGCCTTGCCTGCCCGTATCGACTTGATCTCGGTACCGGTCAGGACGAGCCCAGCCGTATAAGAACTGAGCAGAAAGTACTGGTACTCTGCTTTGCGGTTCTTGATGGCTATCTGTATCGGTTTCGTGTTCTTGCCCATTTCTCGTTTTGCGCGCAAAAGTACGCTTTTTATGTTTCCGTCAAACGTTCCGAAAGTAAATGCGCAACCGCGGCAGGGCAATGGCGCCACCTTTATCTTTTTTGTATTTTTGCCACGATTTTTTCCGGGTAAAGTTCTATAGGAATATCAGATGAAAGAAGGGATTGATACAGCTAAATTGCCATGCCTAACGACTTGAAGCAGAAGACCATTTCAGGGATGATTTGGAGCGGCATCGGCCGCATTGGCACGGTAGGCATCTTGTTCATCTCCAACCTTGTGTTGGCGCGGCTTCTGATACCGGATGATTTCGGCTGCATTGGCATGTTGTATGTCTTCATTGCCATTTCAGGCGTGTTCGTCAGCGGCGGGCTCGGGCAGGCTTTGATTCAGAAAAAAGAGCCGACGCACACCGACTACACCACCGTTTTCTATTGGAACCTTGCCACGGCGGTGATTTTCTACCTCATCCTGTTCTTTTCCGCCCCTGCCATTGCGCGTTTCTACAACATTCCGTTGCTGCGCGACGTGCTGCGGGTCCAGAGTATAGTTCTGCTCATCCAGTCTTTCTCTTTTGTGCAGGCCACGCAATTGCAGAAGAACCTACGGTTCAAGTCGCTTTCCACCCGGAACATTGCCGCTGCACTTGCCGGTATGGTGGTTGCCATTGCAATGGCTCTCCTCGGCTGCGGAGTCTGGAGCTTAGTGGCCTCCGCGATTGTCTCCGCCCTCGTCAGCGTGCTGCTGCTGTGGCGGATGAGTTCTTGGCGTCCTTCCCTGACTTTCAGCTTCCAGTCGCTCAAATCCCTGTTCAGTTTCGGCGGCCTGATGCTGCTGTCCTCCTTAGTGGAGACCATTTACACGAACCTGCAAAGTTTCGTCATCGGCAAATGCTATTCCGCCAGAGACCTCGGCTTCTTCACCCAAGCCAAGAAACTGGAAGAAGTGCCCACCACCTCTCTGTCGGCCGTAGTCAACGAGGTTTCTTTCCCCGTTTTTTCCGCCTTGCAAGACGACAAAGAACATCTGGTACACGGTCTGCGCAAAAACGTCAAGGCCATCACCTACCTCAACTTTCCGATGATGGCATTGCTCATTGTCATTGCCCACCCGATCATCACGTTGCTGTACGGCGCCAAATGGGATGTTTCAGCCACCTATTTCCAGATTATCGCGCTCTCCAGCATGATTTACACCCTTAATACCCTGAACACCAATGCCATCAAGTCAATAGGAAAAAGCAAAATATATTTCTTCATCCAACTGGCCAAGCGCATCATCGGCATCGCCCTGATTGTATTGGGTGTCAGGTTCGGCATTATGGGGCTGCTGTGGGCCGTTGCCGCCGCCGGCTACATCTGCTTTTTCATCAACGCATTCGTCAACGGAAAACTCATCGGCTACGGCGTCCTGTCACAAATCAAAGACACCGGCATCTGCTATCTCCTTTCCATCCTCATCGGAGTCGCAACTTTCTTTGTCGGAAAGGCACTGCCGCTGCCGCCCTACCCTGTCATGTTCATCCAGATAGTCATCTATATTCTTTTGTACTGGCTTTTTTCTGTCTTGCTCAAACTCGACGGATACAGCACCTATAAGGAAATCATTCTTAACAAAATCAAAAAATGAAGTATATACGCTATTTCCTGTTTCTGCTGTTTAAAATGAACCTGTTCCGCACCCTCTGGATCAACTTCAAGATGCTGCCGTGGCGACAGGCCTGTAAACTGCCCATTTACATTTACGGAAGAATCTCGTTCCGGGATATGACAGGCAAAATCATACTGGCGACTGACACCATTCACTCCGGCATGGTCAAGATAGGCAAAAACGACTACTATGTGGCCACTTCTGCCCAAAAGAGCATCTGGACTGTCGCGGGCACGCTCATCTTTCACGGGAGCGCGAGGTTCATGCAAGGCTCCTATCTGATGGTCGCCAAAAACGGCACGCTCGAAATCGGTCACGGCAACGTGCTGCTCGGCTCTAATATGCGCATTTTCTGCTTCCACCATATCGTCATCGGCGACTATACCGAGATGACCTGGGACATCCAGATTATGGACACCTCTTTCCACTACATCGAGCAGACGGGCAGTGACAAGCCGGCATCCTGCCTTACCCGGCCCGTCGTCATCGGCAAATACGTGTGGGTTGGCAACCGCACCACCATCTCCAAAGACACCGTGCTGCCCGACTATGCCATCGTTGCCTCCAACAGTCTCGTCAACAAGGACTTCTCGGCACACAAAAACGGCTGCCTGATAGCGGGCATACCGGCGGAGGTCAAGAAAGAAAGCGTCCGGCGCGTCTTCGGACGGCAACAGGAGCAGGCACTCGACAAACAATACGGCTATTCACGAAACCATCTATAAAACAGCAATATGAATCTCAGAAGAGCACTCGGTTTTTTCTATCATCTCATCAAAGGCGCCATCCAGTATCCGTTACGCGACCGCTGGCATGTTGTGTGCGACTACTTGAAACTCTACCGGCACAAAGGCCTTGACTTTGACGAATACTACAACTTCGCTTTCGAGGAACGTTCGGAGGCATTCAAGGAAGACTTTCTTGCCCTGAACGAACAACGCTTCTATCTCGACCTTCTCAACCCGCAGAAATACTACATCCTGGCCCGCAACAAATACTTCGCCCACAAAATAATGGAGAACGGCGGCATACGCAAGCCCGGGCTCTACGCCTACTATCACCCCGGCTGCCGCTGCAAGGGCAACGAGATGGCCGGCAACGCCGAAGAGCTGTGCGGCATCTTGCAAGAGAAAAAAGTGTCCAAATGCGTGGTCAAAACCACCGAAAGCTCGCACGGCGACAATGTCACCGTCATCACATCCATAGAATACAAAGACTGCGAGGCCTTGCTGCACCTGTACAACGGCACCATTTGCAAACTCTCCTGTTTCATCGGCAAAGAACCGCTCCTGTTTGAGAGCCTTGTCGAGCAGACGGAACAGATGAACGCCCTCAATGCCACCTCCGTGAACACCGTGCGCTTCATGACCGCCTTGTACCCTGACGGTGAAGCACGCCTCATTGCCACTTTCATCAAAATAGGACGGGCGGGAAAATGTGTGGACAATGCCGGCACCGGCGGCAACGTGGATGCCTGCGTGGACACCGAGACCGGCACACTCCGGTATGCCATCCAATATGACGGCTGGCGCAACATCCGCAACATCGACAGCCACCCCGACAGCAAAAGCCCCATCAACGGCATCACCATCGAGAACTGGGACACCATCAAGAAAGAGGTGCTCCGCTTCCAGCAAGCCTTCCCTTACATCAAGGCGGCAGGCTGGGACATCGCCATCACCGAACAAGGCCCCGTGGCCATAGAGGTGAACGACATGTGGGACCGCACCGGCCAGTACTTCATCCGCCGAGGCTGGCGTCCTGAAATCCGCGACTGCTATCTGGCCTGGAAAAAGGAGGGATGCACGTGCGACTTTGGCCGAAACCGCAGCCGACTCCCGCAATGGCATCTCAACAAGATTGTCGCTCACCCCGGCTTCAACAAAAACATTGTCACCCATTCATAATCCGACACTATGCAATTCAGATCTCCCATAAACCTCGCGCTCCGCTATCTGATTACCTCGTTGTCACCCGGACTGAGCGTCCGCATCCAATTCCGGCTCTGCCATCACCGCCGTCTCAACCTCAAAAACCCGCAGACGTTAGACGAGAAAATACAATGGATGAAACTGCACTATTACAAAGACAACGACCTTACCAAGCGCTGCGCCGACAAATACCGGGTGCGCGGCTATGTGAAAGAGCACGGACTGGAAAACATCCTCAACCCGCTCATCAAAACCTACCGACATGCGGACGAGATCGACTGGGACGAACTGCCCGACAAGTTTGTGCTGAAATGGAACTTCGGCAACGGCGGCAACGTCATCTGTCACGACAAGGCAAAACTCGACAAGGCGGCTGCAGTGCGCGACCTCAACCGGTTTGAAAAACTGAAATTCCACCTCATCACCGCCGAACCGCAATACAACTTCAAGGAGAAACTGATCCTTTGCGAGCAGTTTATCGAAACCGACGACGGACACGCTCCCGTTGACTACAAATTCTACTGCTTCAACGGAAAAGTGGAACTTGTACTCTGCTGCATCGGGCGGGGCGAGCAAGAAAGACCGTCGTTCTATTTCTTTGACCGTAACTGGCAGCTGCAGCGACTGAACCGTCAAGGCAAAGCCGCCCCCGAGGGATTCACGATTCCCAAACCCGACGGCATGGACCAGTTGTTCCGCTATGCCGAAATCCTCTCTGAACCGTTCCCGTTTGTTCGCGCCGACTTCTACCTCGAACGCGGGAAAGCCTATTTCGGAGAATTGACCTTCACGCCCGGCGGCGGCTTCGACAAGGGACGGCTTCCCTCCACCGACCTGCTGTTCGGGCAAATGCTCCAACTCCCCAACAACCATCGCTAACCCGTCATCACTCTGAAAATAATCATCTATGAAAAAGAACATAGCCAAATACACGCTCTATGCTGCCATGGTCATGATCATCGCTTCTCACCTGCCTTGGCTCTATATGACCATCGTCTATCCAATCTTGAGATATGGCATCATGGCATGCATGGCAACCGCCGCGCTCTGCACTTTCTCTTTAGACAAACTATGCTCCAAACGCTTTATGCGGCTCTTCATCGTCTGCATCGCCATAGTTGCCATCGAAGCAGTCTGCTTCCGTCTGCTCGGACTCCGTTTCGTCCTCACTGACCTCAGCGAACTGATGGTAGCCTGCCTGTGCATCGTCATAGGCATCGGCATCGACGAAGACATACGCTTCTGGAGCAACGTTTGCTACTTCTATACCGTCGGTCTCATCATCATG
The DNA here is from genome assembly GCA_963644715.1 of bacterium. Lineage (GTDB taxonomy): Bacteria > Bacteroidota > Bacteroidia > Bacteroidales > WCHB1-69 > F23-D06. The sequence continues at coordinate 7,159 of CAVIPZ010000056.1, forward strand.
ACCGTCATCAACTGTTTCTACTTTGCCAAAGGCCTCTACATTCCGGAATACTATCTTGTTGACAAAGGCAAAAACCAGATCGGAGGGCTGCTGGCCATCTGTGCCGCCGCCGACTTCTTCTTTGCCATCCACCTCAAGTCGCAACGCACGCACTTTATGACCATGTTCATCATCATAATGCTGCTGCTCTTGATCATCCGTGCCCGTTCCGACTTCTTTGCCGTGCTCGCCTGCGTGCTGCTGCTTACCGCAAAAGACGGCAAACTGAATTGGAAATGGGGCGTAAAGCCCGTGTTGACCGTATTAGGCATCATGCTCATCTGCTATATACTCTACTCCGGATTCATCGGCGATGAACTCAAGACCTTTATGGTCGGCGGAAAAAGAGACAACAGCATCGAACAGATCTCGTCGCACCGCTGGGAACGCAACTATCAAGGCATCAACTATTTCCTTCAAAACCCCATACACGGCGAGGAGAAAGAGACCTCTGGCATTCTGCTGATACACAACTACCTTCTGCTGAGGCTTGTACGCTATGGCATCTGGTCGTTCCCCATCATCGGATTTTACCTCTTCTTCGGCATCAAGACAATCTGCGTCCTGTTTCGGCAAAGACGTTCTGACATCCGTGATGTCGGCTATGTAGCCTGCACCATTCCGCTGATTGTGAGCCTTGCGGAGCCCAATTTCCCCTACGGTCCAGGCACGGTGCAGATGCTGGCATTCGTGCTGCTGGGCGCTTCGCTGCAAGCCTACGACACCGTTCCCGAACGGCACAAGAAACCAAAAGAAAAGAAAATTCTGCACCTAAGCAACGACTTTATATTCAGTAAAGTACATTCTGAACTCTATCGGAAACTGGACGACAAAGGGGTAAATCAAATCGTATATACGCCTATCCGCAAAAAAGAGCTGGAGGGGCGCAACCGCTTTGAGGGCAAGAACACCGCCATCATCTATTCGTACATCCTGCGTCCCTTGCACCGCATATTTTTCAATCTTAAAATAGACAAAATCACGCGCGACATCGTCCGCAAAATCGACCTGTCGGAAGTCTCCTACATACATGCTTCCAACCTTTTCAGTGACGGAGCCGTGGCACTTGCCCTGAAAAAACGCTATGGCATTCCATACATCGTAGCGGTCCGCAATACCGACATCAACGTGTTCTTGAAATACACGCCCTATCTTTGGTGGGTACACCGCGCCGTCATCAAAGAGGCCGAACGGGTCATCTTCATCACGCCGACGCTTCAACGGAGACTTGCAAGCCACTGGACGCTCCGCAGCATGCAGGAGACCCTCCAGAGCAAGGGGAAAGTGATCTGCAACGGACTTAACGACTACTGGCTGAGCCATCTGCATCCCGACCCGGCACAGCGCTCCCTCAACCACAGCATCATCTATGTGGGCAACTTTGACCGGAACAAAAACGTGGTTCGCCTCGCCGATGCCGTGTTGCAACTTGCCGCCGAGATTCCTGACGTGCGCCTCAACCTTGTAGGCAGCGGCAACCGCGCAAAAGCGCTCAACGGAAAGGCGCAGCAGCATCCGGGCATCATCGTCAACCACGGCCCCGTTTATGACAAAGAGAAATTGCAGGAACTGTACCGGCAAAACAGCGTCTTTGCCATGCCCTCGCTGCACGAGACCTTTGGGCTGGTTTATGTGGAGGCTCTCAGCCAAGGACTCTCTGTGCTTTATTCGGAAAACGAAGGCATTGACGGTCTTTTTGACGAAAATGTCGGTGAGAGCGTGACCCCGACCTCCACCGAGAGCATTGTCAACGGGCTGCGCAGCCTCTTGATGCAGCCGCAGCAGTACCGCACCCTGCCACCCGACCGTTTTGCCGAGTTCAATTGGAGCGATATTGCCGACGAGTATGTAAGGTTGTATGAAGATGATTGAGTTTTTTTCAGGAAAAAACGTTCGTGAAGCGACATCGCCGACGAGTTATAACAGATTTGTATGAAGAGGAATGTGTTTTTTTTCAGGAAAAACAAGACCACAGTTGTTTGGGGCGGCCTCTTTGTAATGATGGCATTGTGCTGTTCTGTTTCGGCGCAGAACCTCCGTATTTGCGGGCACACGTTTGTTGATTTAGGTCTTCCCAGCGGACTGCTTTGGGCTGAAACCAACATCGGCGCCGCTTCGGCGGCCGATGCCGGCGCGTATTTTGCTTGGGGCGAGACCCGCTCCAAAGACAATTATGTCTGGGGCACCTACCGTTACGGCACCGGTGAAGAAAACATCACCAAGTACAAGGCATCAGACGGCAATGGGCGGCTCGAACATGCCGATGATGTGGCCTGTGCCCAATGGGGCAAAGGTTGCCGCATGCCCACCAGCCACGAGTTTGCCGAACTCCGCGACACCATCCACTGCACGTGGACCTGGACGCGCTGCTATGCCTCAGACGGAAATTCCGTTTGGGGTTATCTGGTCTCCAGCAAATACAACGGCCGTTCCATCTTCTTGCCGGCCGCCGGATGCCGCAACGGCAACAGCCTCCTCTATAGCGGCACGCGCGGTTACTATTGGTCAAGCACCCTCAACGCCCTTTACGACTGCTACGCAAACTACCTCTGCATTGAAAGCGACCAGCCCTACGGCGGGCACGACGACCGCTTTTACGGCCTGACGATACGCCCTGTTGCCGAAAAGTAGCGAAAACTTTGCAGTTGCCCAAATAGGAAAGCTATTTGAGCAACTGCGTTAGGTCGTTTATCTTATCAACAATACGTTTCTGCTCTTTTATCGGTGGTATGCCGACTATAAGACTATAAAACAATTCTTTATTGAGGTGCGGTATAGCCGCGCCTCTTTTTGAATTGCGCAAAGCCTCCTTGTAGAATCGGATGAAAGCCAAAACATAGGGCGCATACATAGACTTGCTGAGCCACAGTTTTTTGAATGTACTTCCCATATATCCATCGTGTGGAACAGGAAACACCTCGCCGGAATTCTCGCCATCAACAAGAATTATATTGTCTCCTGTATCCACAAATTTGCCCTTGTCAACAGTGACTGCGGTTGATTTTCCTCGTAGATACTTGGCATCTAACAAAATCCCCGAACCTTCTT
>CAVIPZ010000057.1:0-10197 GCA_963644715.1 bacterium
ATGAGGGGCAACACGCGTAACGCCTCTAAGTTCTAAGTTCTAAACTCTAAACTCTAAACTCTGTTTCGTGCGGCAGCCGTGGTCTAATGTCTAAAGTCTATAAAAACATTACTTTTGCCGCCAAAATAAGATTCAGCATGTACTACCCTATCAAGAAAATCATCCTTGCTGCCATACTCGTTTGTGCATCCGTCGGCACATCTACGGCACAAGACATAACCGCGTCAGGATTCTCCCTGCTCGACCAATGGACCAAAGAGTGCCTCAACAGGCGCAGCCTCTCGTTGGGCTATCCGGGCAACAACGACATCAGGCTGCAGGAGTTCTACCAATGGTACACCGCCAACAACATAGAGGCGATGATCATCAACAATGCCGGAGACCCGTTTGCCGACGGAGACCACACCCTTTCATCGCTCGATTTTGAGCGCGATGTCATCGAATACTTCGCCCCCAAGTACGGCTTCGACAAAAGCGACACCTGGGGCATCGTCACCATGAGCGGAACCGACGGCAACAACCACGGCATCTATTTCGGCGTGAACTACCTGAAGAAAACGACCGGGAAAATGCCCGTTGTCTATGTTTCTGACGAGGCACATTACAGCAATTACCGCCTTTGCGACCTTCAGAACCTCGATGTGCGGCTCGTGAAAAGCGACCCTATGGGGCGCATGATAGCCGACTCGCTGGAAGCCGTGCTCGACACCGCGCGCCCTTGCCTCATCATCTATGCCATGGGGTCAACGCTCAAGGGCGCCATTGACAACCAAAAGGAACTGAACACCGTGCTGACACGTCACAAAGGAATGGCCGTTTACCGCCATGTCGATGCCGCCCTCTTTGGCGGGTATCTGCCATTCACCCAATATAAAAATATGGTAAACCGCCGCTATCAGGGCTTCGAGTCCATCAGCGTGAGCGGCCACAAATTCTTCGGCATTGACAGTCCTTGCGGACTCTTCATCACCACACGCACCATATACGACAACCAGACCACGTTTGACATACCTTACCTAAACGCCAATATGCGCATGATCAGCTGTTCACGCTCAGGCATTGAGCCGCTCAAGTTCTGGTGGCTCATCAAAACCATTGGCGACAAAGGCTGGAGCGAACAAGCGCAGACACTGCTGAAAAACACAGAATACCTGAAACAAGAACTCAACCGTATAGGCTGGCCGTGCTGGAACAACGACTACAGCAATACGGTGCTCTTGCGCCGGCCGTCTGATGCCGTTGTGCGGAAATACAACTTGGCCTGCGGCGAAGATGCCGCTTTCGGCGGAAAGGTGTCGCACGTCGTCGTGATGCAGCACGTCACCAAACAATCCATAGACCAGCTCATCGCCGACCTGGAAAAAGAATCAGGAAAGGACAACTGACCTCCTCAAGTCTTACGTCTAAAACCTGCACCGTCACGAAATCCCCGTCTTGCAGCGTGCGAAACGTACAATGTAGGTAAAGGTAGAGCCGTCGTTGTGCGTCACCGTGACGGTGGCTTGCGGATTGTCAAGGGTGGCCTGCGTCACCGTGACGGAAGCGGCCAGGGACGAACGTTGTGTGGCGAGCACCTGCGGAAACTCGTAGTTTGCGTTTAAGCCAACGGGAATCGTATATACAGCAGAAGCGCAGCCCGAGTTGGTGCCGTTGCCGGTGAGTCCGTCGTGGGTGGCGAACTCTGCCCGGTTAAAGGCGGCGAGCATGTCGGGCTGGCTCTCACCGTCAATATAGAGCGAAGAGAGTCCTTTGTCGTAAATGCAACGCAGGGCATCCACATCCAGTTTGTCGCTGCTGGAGCCGCCGCCGGCCTTCTCATTGGTAGAAAACGAGCCCAGAATAAGGCTGGGGCGCACAGTTGCATTTGTCCACGAGACTTTCTTGGCAAAGCGTTTCCAGCTGGAGGTGGGATGAAAGGCAATGATCATCTGCCCGTAGCAAGTCCCCTGCAAGTCGCCGTTGGCCTTGTCGTAATAGGTCTGGCCGTCGTGTATGAACACCTTGAAGAGGGCGTTGCCCGAGATGCCGCCGCTGCTGCGGGCGAGGAACGCGATAGAATCGGGGCGGCCGTGAAAAGTCCATCGGTAGCCTGCGGGGTCAAAGTTGTAGTTCTCGGGGCTGCCGGCATTAAGGCTTGCCACACGGGTGCGCCCCGTGGTCATGGCACCGTTGGCGATAACACCCAGCACGCTCTTGGCGTAGATCTGGAGGGCATAGCCGCCGTTTTTGCGGGCAATGCGGTTGCTGTGGTTCTTCATAGCCGTGCCGCAGCCTATGCCCATCATCAAGTCGCACTGCATATTGCCGAACGTGTGCCAGTGGGCGGGCACGGCATTGCCGCTGCCGGTTGAGACCCAGTTCTCAAAATCGGCGTTCGGGAACTGGTATGGACCTTGTGCCGAAGCATAGCCTGCACCCAAGAGCAAGCAGAGCGCGAAGAGTGTAAAACGTTTCATCTGCATAGCGGTTTTTTGCCAGGAACGTGCCGTACCGCGTTCTGCGCAAGCGTCCGCCCCTTAAAAAGCGTGCAAAAGTACGTCAAAAGGGAGTCACATTCGCCTGCATTTTCGCATTAAAACATCTATATTATTTTATATCAATGCAATAAAAACGTTAATGAACGTTAATAAGCCTTTCGTTTCATAATATCAACACTTTATTGACCTATGTAAAAGAGAACTGCAGGGAAGCCACGGGGCGTTCATCATATCATTGCTCTAAACTCATTATGATGCCATAGCCTTAAATAACTTTCGTTCAGCACGTTGGGATACGAGATGCCAAACGGCTTGCTCCGAACCTGAATCTTTCATTGCAGAGCCACTCCTTGCCCAACACATTGGCCAGGAGCGTCACATATTGGCAAGCCATGTCGGGGTCGGATATTCCGCCTGCGGCTTTTATGGCCACTTTATGTCCTGTTTCGTTGAAATGTTCCTTAATGGCATCCATCATCACGACGAATGCTTCGGGGGTCGCGTTCACGGCAATCTTCCCTGTGGAGGTTTTGATGAAGTCGGCGCCGGCGGCTATGGCAAGCTGCGACGCCCGGTAGATGTTGTCTGGCGTCTTGAGTTCTCCGGTCTCGAGTATCACCTTGAGGGTTGCCGCTTTGCAAAGGTCGCGGATAGCACGGATTTCGTCATAGACCTCCTCATAGCGGCCGTCGAGGAACTTGCCGCGAGAGATGACCATATCAATTTCGTCCGCGCCTTGTTCGAGCGCGTATCCGACTTCAGCGAGTTTCACCGGCAATGGACTCTGCCCGGCAGGGAAAGCCCCGGCCACAGAAGCCACCTTGATGCCGGTGCCGGCAAGCATTTCCTTTGCCAGCGCAACAAAGGGCGGATATACGCAAACCGCCGCCACTGGCCTGACTCCACGCCCGTCGTCCCTGAAAGAAACGGCCTTGCGGCACAGTTCCCGGATCTTGTCTGGCGTGTCAGACCCCTCAAGCGAGGTGAGGTCTATGCAATTCAAAATGAAACGGTACGTCTCCTGCATGCCCATACAAGGATTCCCGTTCCGCAAATACTCTTCTATGCGTTGTTTCAATTCCTGTTCACTAAAAGGATAATGCTTCAGTTCTGTCATTGTTTACTTTCTTTATTAGGTAGTTCGTGAAAATCTATTCTTTTGTCTGTTTGCGGAAACGGTCAAGCGCCACCTTTACGGAAAAGATGTGCGAATACTGTGCTATGGACAAGTTGCCGAGATCGGTAAAGGCGTAGTCGATGGTCACTATGTTCTTGATGCACACGCCTAAGCCGGCATTGATCTGGAGAGTAGTCTTCCGGGATCCGTCAAAGTCGGTTTCCTGCTGCAGGTTGCCTATGCCCATGCGCAACGCCACAATCTTCTTGTACCCGAACTCCATTCCCAAATGAGGGTCTATGTTGAGTGCCTTGCTGCGGATGAGCACATTCCTTTTGCCGTCAAAGGTGCAGTCTAAACCCAAAGCGAAAGTCGCGTTGAAACCTTTGCCGAAATCTATGTACTTGGCGCCGCCGAGCTGCACCGACGGTAATGTGAGTTCCGTAGCGTTCTCAGGTATGGTGTTTCCCGTCTGCCTGAAGACCTCTGCCACCTGATCGGTGATATGGTAGTTCCAGACATTGAACGTTGAGGTCAAGTCGCGCAGCATAAGTCCAGCCTGCCATCCCTTGCGCACGAACTGCAGACCGGCATCGAGCCCGAAGCCCCACGCATTGGCGAACTGGCCGATTTTGCGGTAAACGATCTTGGCTCCGCCGCCCAAAGAGAGTCCGGGCACCCGCTCAAATGCGTAAGCATAGTCGAGCAGCACGGCATTGTCGGCCGCAGAGAAGAGCGAAATCCGGTCATAGTCCACATTCCCCTGGGCATCTATCAGTTCTGTCGTGTTCATGATGTTGTCCACGCCGAAGCGGATATAGGTCAGCGCCACAGATGAGCGGCCGTCGATTTTGCAGCCTATTCCGGCATAGTCGTACTTGGCGGCGCCAGCGAAATACTCGGCATGCATCAGCGACAGCTGGTAGCGTTTGTCCAACCTTGCAAGCCCGGCGGGATTCCAGTACGCCGAGGTCACGTCGTCGGTCATGGCGCAACAGGTGCCCGACAGGGCAAGGCCGCGCGCACCGATGCCTATAGAGAGGAACTCGTTGCTGTATTTGTTCTGCGCATGGCCTGCAAGCGAGCATAGCGACAAGAGCAGCAGCGCGGCAATTCTTATCCGCATTTTCATTGCTCGTTTTCGTGTTTATGTCTGACAAAATCCTTGTGCGAACCTGAAAAGAGTTCATAACCCACGAACCTGCACTCCAGCGGACCGTTGAACATCGGGGCTTTCAAGCAGGGTTTGAGGCCTATATGCTTGAGCGCGTCCAGGTCAGAGCTGATGACAAAGGCGCGGCAACCTTGGAGGTTGCTTTTGAAAGTGTCGCCCATATCGGCATAGAAAGCGTTGATGTCATCCAATTCGAGGCGTTCGCCGTAAGGCGGGTTCATCATGGCCACGGCGGGCAAGCGGACCGGCCGCACCTGGCGGAAGTCCATTTTCTTGAGCGATATGAAGTCGGAGAGGCGAGCATGGTCGATGTTGGCCTGCGCCATATTCAAGAAAGCTGCATTGATGTCGGAACCGTAGAAATTCACAGGTACATCCTCCTTGATGTCGGCGTCGTTCCTGACCTTGGTCCAGAGGCGGGAGTCGAAATTCTTCCAGCGGGAGAAGCCGTACTCGCGACGGTAGAAGCCGGCGGGAATCTGCAACGCTTTCATGGCAGCCTCTACCAGCAGGGTGCCGCTTCCGCACATAGGGTCAATGAAATCGCATTCGCCGTTCCAGCCGCTGAGTTCAATCATGGCAGCGGCGGTCACCTCGCTGACAGGGGCGGGATGGTTGAGCACCCGGTATCCGCGCCGGTGCAGCGAGTCGCCGGAACTGTCCAGAAACAGCTGAGCCTCGTTCTTGTAGATATGAAGGCAGAAGCGCACGTCGGGGTTGTCCTTATCAACAGACGGACGGCGGCCGCACATATCCCTGAAACGGTCGCAGACCGCATCTTTGGCCAACACGGAAGCGAACAGCGGCGTAGAGAATATCGAATCCACATTAGTAGTGTTCACCGCCATTGTGCCGTCGTCGCGCAGGAAACGTTCGGCCGGAAAATCGAACAGCTGTTCATAAAACTGCCTGTTGTTTCCGAAAGTGAACGTCTTCTGCCGCCAAAGGATACGCAAGGCAAGACGGCTGTAGTAATTGGCCCGGTACATCAGTTCCAGATCTCCCTCAAAACTCACCGAACGGCTCAAAGTGCGGCAGTTCCGTGCTCCGAGCGAAGCCAGTTCCCGGGCCAGCAGGGGCTCCAGTCCGGCGTATGTTTTCGCCACGAAATAGCAATTGTCTTCGTTTTTCATAATGGCGACAAACATACATAAAAAATCCGTTCGCAGCATTTGTGAAAAAAATTCTATATTTGCACCCTGCTTATTTGAGGCAAACAAGTAAATAGTCATTAATAAAATTCAGCAATTATGGTAGAAAAAATTACATCCAGCCAGCAAGCCATCGAAATGGAGGCCAAGTACGGAGCCCACAATTACCACCCGCTCGACGTGGTCATAGCACGCGGCCGGGGGCCTTACGTTTGGGACGTGGAGGGGAAAAAGTATTTCGACTTCCTTTCCGCCTATTCAGCAGTCAACCAAGGACATTGCCACCCGAAGATTGTGGGGGCGATGATTGACCAGTCCCAGAAGGTATGCCTGACCTCACGCGCATTCTACAACGACTGTCTTGGACCTTACGAGAAATATGTGACCGAGACATTCGGCTATGACAAGGTTCTGCCGATGAACTCCGGCGCCGAGGCCGACGAGACCGCGCTGAAACTTGCGCGCCGGTGGGGATACGACAAGAAAGGCATTCCCGAGAACCAGGCCAAAATCATCGTCTGCGAGGGCAACTTCCACGGACGCACCATCACCATCATCTCCCTGTCTGTGGATCCGGATGCCTACGCAGGCTTCGGGCCTTTCACGCCGGGATTCATCAAGATCCCGTACAACGATGTGGATGCGCTCGCCAAAGCGCTCGAAGACCCGATGGTGTGCGGTTTTCTGGTTGAACCTATACAAGGTGAAGCCGGCGTCTATGTGCCTGACGAGGGATACCTCAAGAAATGCTACGACCTCTGCAAGGCCCACAATGTGCTCTTCATGGCCGATGAAGTGCAGACCGGCATCGCCCGCACGGGAAAAATGCTCGCTTGCGACCATGAAGGAGTCCGCCCTGACATCCTGATATTAGGGAAAGCGCTCTCCGGAGGCACCATGCCTGTGTCTGCCGTTCTGGCCGACGATGACATCATGCTGAACATCAAGCCCGGCGAACACGGTTCCACTTTCGGCGGCAACCCCATTGCCTGCCGCGTAGGCATCGCCGCCCTGGAGGTCGTGAAAGAAGAGAAACTCGCCGAGCGTGCCGAATACCTCGGCAAGATCTTCCGCGAAGAGATGGGCAAAATCAACAGTCCGCTCATCAAACAGATACGCGGCAAAGGTCTGCTCAACGCCGTCATCATACAACCCACAAACGGCAAGGAGGCCTGGGACGTGTGCGTGAAGATGAAAGAGCTCGGCGTGCTTGCCAAACCTACCCACCAGCACATCATCCGCTTCGCCCCGCCGTTGGTCATCACCGAAGAAGAGCTGCGCGAAGCCATCGGACGCATCAAGGATGCCATTCTCTCCTTTGAATAAAAACTGCGGCCATATCATCACAAGAGGGTATCCCCGGAAAGGGCGTTACCCTCTTGTTTTTTCACTAATAACCCACACAAGCCTATATGCCGGAACGCAAACATTTTCTTCCTGTCACCAAAAAAGAGCTCGACTATCTCGGCTGGGACTATGTTGACGTTGTCATCGTCAGCGGCGACGCTTACATTGACCATCCCTCTTTTGCCGCCGCCGTCATCGGACGCACCTTGGAGCGGGAAGGGCTGCGCGTAGCCATCCTGCCGCAACCCAACTGGCAAGACGACCTCCGCGACTTCAAGAAACTGGGCAAGCCACGACTGTTCTTCGGCGTCACCTCCGGCAACATGGATTCGATGGTCAACCACTACACGGCCGACAAGCGGCTGCGCAGCGACGACGCCTATACGGCAGGCGGCGTGGCCGGATTCCGCCCCGACTATGCCGTCACCGTCTATTCGCGCATCCTCCGGAAACTGTTTCCAGACGTGCCCGTCATAATCGGCGGAATCGAGGCCTCTATGAGGCGGCTCTCCCATTACGACTATTGGAGCGACAGCCTCAAGCCCTCGGTGCTGATCGACAGCCGGGCTGACATCCTGGTTTACGGCATGGGCGAGCGTCCTATGGTGGAACTGGCACGGATGCTGCGGCGCCCTGACTGGCGGAAGAACCTGCACCGCTGCCCGCAAATCGCCTACCTTGACGCAAGCATCGAACCTTACACAGAAGAAAATCCCATCCTGCTTCACGCCTACGAGGAAGAACTGCAAGACAAACGCAAATACGGCGATGATTTCGTGCGTTTTGAGACAGAATCCAACAAACGGGAACAACGCATGATCATACAGCCTTGCAACGGCCAGTACATCATCGTGAACCCGCCCTACCCGCCCGCCACCGAAGAAGAGATGGACAGTTTTGCCCTGTTTGACCGCATGATGAACGCTCCTCATCCCAAATACCTCAAGCGCGGCGACATCCCGGCCTTTGAAATGATCAAGAACTCCGTCACCATTCACCGGGGATGTTTCGGCGGCTGCGGCTTCTGCGCCATCTCCGCACACCAGGGCAAGCAAATATCGTCGCGCTCCGAACAGTCAATCCTTGCCGAAGTCGCGGACCTCATCCGGAGAGACTACTTCAAGGGGCACATCAGCGACCTCGGCGGTCCCTCTGCCAACATGTTCCGGATGGGAGGCAAAGACACCGAAAAGTGCAAAAGATGTCCCCGCCCTTCCTGCCTGACGCCGCACATCTGCCCGAATCTGCAGACGGACCATCATCCGCTGACCCGTCTGTACCAGAAAGTGGAACAGATGGACGGGGTGCGGCACGTCACCATCGGCAGCGGCATACGTTACGAAATGCTGCTCGGACACGGCAGCGACAACGAACGGCAGAACGGAACAGGCGAATACCTGCACCAGGTAGTCGAAAAGCATGTGTCGGGGCGACTGAAAGTGGCACCCGAGCATACCGATGAAGAGGTGCTTGCCTTAATGCGGAAACCTAAATTTGAAGCTTTCGTAGAGTTTTTAGGCAAATTCAACGAAGAGAACCGTAAATGCGGCAAAAGGCAGCAGCTTATTCCGTACCTCATCTCCGCGCACCCTGGCTGCACCGTACAGAAGATGGCCGCCTTGAGCAAGACCGCCCGCAAATACCGGCTGGTCACCGACCATGTGCAAGCCTTCACCCCCACCCCTATGACCTTCTCGACGGCTGTCTATTTTCTCGGCTATGACCCCTATACGGGCAAGCCGGTGCATACAGCGCACAGCCTTGAGGAACGGCGCGAGCAACACCGCTACTTTTTCCCCGAAAAAGAGCCGCATAAAGGAAACAACCGGCCTACTTCCGCCCGAAATCAGCGGGGATTTCACCCCAAAGGGGGGTGTTCCACTTATAAATAGGATTAGTGAACGTATTGTTCTTCAGCCAATTCTCGGCGCGCTCCAACAAGTCGAAAAGCAAAGCGTTCTCTGCAGTAGGCAACACGATTGACTTGTGTTTCTTGTGGCGCACCCACGAAATGGCCGTAATGCTGTCAGTATAGATCGGGATATTCAGGTTTTTCTGTTTCAGCAAAGCGAGTCCGTGTACCAGAGCCAGAAACTCGCCGATATTATTGGAGGCATTCACGAAAGGACCTTTATGGAACCATACTTCGCGCGTTGCGGCATACACCCCACGGTATTCCATCACCTTGGTCACCATGTTGCAGGCCGCATCCACGCAAAGGCTGTCGAGCACCGGCTTGGCATCGCCCTCATGCAGCACACGCACGGGAATGCCGCTAACGGGAGAGGGATGATTGCGGTAATAGGCCGCATAGCCCTCGCTGAAAGCCGATTTTGCCTCCTCAAGGTTGTTGAACGACTTGTATTTGGCGTGATTGTATTGAAACACCTGCTTCCGGCACTCCGGCCAATTGTCGAAAACACCGGTCTTTAAACCGTCCCACACCACATAGTATTTTTTCTTCTCATTCATCTGTCGTTAATTTCGTATTTTTGCCGCTCTTTTTCGTATGTCCGTCAAAAAGGATGCAAAAATAAAAATAATTTTAAAAAAGCAGGTATGGAAAACATAAAATTCAAAATCGTGCTGCTGGCCGCCCCGCTCTTGCTGCTGGCCGCATGCCATTCTTCCCAAAAGAAGGAAGCCATTGAAGTCACACACCCCTTTGCGCAACAGAACTGGTCATACCCCGAACAAGTCATCGATTTCCCATTCACCATAACAGACACATCAAAAGATTACCGCATTGAGTTCACGCTTGCTTACGACAGTGCCGTGAACGTGCTTTCAGAACTTCCCGTTTCCATCACGCTCGTCTATCCTGACAGCATGAAGACATACGTGTCGAGTCTTATCGACTTCAAGACGCCCGAGCGCGAAGCGGTCATCCCGACAGAGCACAAAGGCAGCGGATGTTCACGCACCTTGGTG
>CAVIPZ010000058.1:0-10076 GCA_963644715.1 bacterium
CATAGGCTCCAGCATAGCCATTTGGAAAATCTCGTTTCTTTTTTTCTCGCCGCCGGAGAAGCCTTCGTTCACCGAGCGGTTGCTCAGTTTTTCGGTTAGTTCCACCACTTTCTGTTTCTCATTCATCAGGCGGAGGAACTGTGCGCCGTTGAGCGGGTCGAGCCCCCGGTAACGGCGTATCTCATTGACGGCAGTGCGCATGAAGTTGGCGATGCTTACGCCCGGAATTTCAACGGGGTACTGGAATCCGATGAAGATGCCTTCGCGGGCACGGTCTTCGACGGAGAGTTCCAGCAGGTTTTTGCCATTGAAAAAGATGGAACCTTCGGTGACGTCATAGCCTTCTTTTCCGGCAATGACGGATGCCAAGGTGCTTTTACCGGTCCCGTTGGGCCCCATAATGGCATGCACTTCCCCTGGCTTGACCTCCAGGTTCACGCCTTTCAATATTTCTTTTCCTTTAATGGAGACATGTAAGTTTTCGATTTTCAACATAAGAACAGGCTATTCATTATTGGGGCGCAAAGATACAAAAAAGTAATTTTTGAGTACCGCATTCATCTCGGCCATCTTCTCGTCGAGCATTTCCTTGTTGCGGGCCTCCATAAGCAGGCGCAGGTAGGGTTCGGTGTTGGAGGGGCGTATGCTGAACCACCAGTCCTTGAATTCGATGCGGTATCCGTCGAAGTCCAGCAGCGCCGTAGGTGTCTCTTTTGCACAGAAATGGCTCTTGACGGCTTCCATCGCGCCGCTTTTGTCTTGTATGGTGTAGTTGATTTCGCCCGAATTGGCATATTTCTTGATTTTTCCGATTAGTTGTGACACAGAAATTCCGGATTTCTTCATCCTGCTGAAGATGTGCAGCAACACTTGCGAGGCTACCATTGCGGAGTCGGAATAGAAGAAGTCGCGGAAATAGTAATGTCCGGCAAACTCGCCGCCGAAAGCGCCGTCGATTTCGCGGAATTTCTTGGCTGCGTAAGCGCGCCCTACACGCCAGATTACCACTTCGCGCCCCATGGCTTCAATGTATTCCGTTACCGACTTTGAGGTGCGTATGTCTTGTATGACTTTGCCCTCGCAGTTCTGTTCTTCTATGAAATAATGCCCTAATACGGCTATCATCAAGTCGGGTGAGATGAAGTCGCCGTGTTCATCTACAAACATTACGCGGTCGGCATCGCCGTCAAAGATGACACCGATGTCGGCATCGCTTTCGCGCACTTTGGCTTGCAATTGTTTTATGTTTTCAGGCTCGAGCGGGTTTGCCTCATGATTGGGGAAAGTCCCGTCGGGGGTGTCAAAAAGATAGGTCGGCCCTTGTCCGTAGATGTCTTTTACCAGCAGGGAAGCCATTCCGTTGCTGCAGTCCATCACGATGCGCAGGTTCGACAGGTCGTCATGGTAGCGCGACAGGAACTGCAGGTACTCGTCTTTCACATCGTATGCAATGATTTTCCCTTTCCGGGCTGCCGGCACGACATCGTCCTCTTGGATGCGCCGTTCCAGTTCGCCGAGCCCCGAGTCGAGTCCGACAGGCTGCGCATCGGTGGTGGAGACTTTCATCCCGTTGTATTCTTTAGGGTTGTGCGAAGCCGTTATCATCACGGAGGCGTCAAAATGGTGCTTTGCCGTGAAAAAATAAACCATCGGGGTGGTTGTCATGCCCATGTCGTAAACGTCAGCGCCCGCATCGGTGATGCCTTTTGAAAGGGCTTCGAACATGGCGGGTGTGGAGATCCGCATATCTCTGCCGACCAGCACTTTAGTGGTGTTCAGCAGCGACGGCAGAAAGAAGCCGAAACGGTAAACGGTGTCCAGATCGAAATCTTTTCCGAACACCCCTCTGAAATCGTAAGCTTTGAATGCACTCATGGTGAAAATGTTATTGTTGTTGGTTTGAAGTGTTTGATGTTGGTGCGCTTTCGGGCTGATGGCCTTGAACCATGTTCTCCCATCGCAGGAATGCGTAAGTCTTGATGTCGTAAAGAAGATTGTAGAAAGTGCGCGCCCAGTAGTTGCGGGTCCCGAACCCGCCCGGGGTCTTTAGGAATTTTTCACATAATACAATCTCGCCGCTTGCCGTCACGCTCAACACAACCCAAATGGAAGCCATCTTGGTGGCCGAGTCGAATGACTCGACGACAAAGGTCAGGGCGTATCGGAATTCGTGCGGATAGACAAACTTTTTCATATAGTCCGCAAGCAGTTCTTCTGAAAGGATGTCTTTAAGGTCGATGTGGTTGGTCAGCAGCTGCCCGACTTTCACCCCTTTGTTGGCTTTGGTCACTAACGACAGGTCGTATTGCATGACGGGTTTGCGGAAGCTCATCCGGATGTCGTATTTTTTCTGGTCGTTGAGAATGAGCATGTTCCAGTCGTGGAGATAATGCTGTATGATTTCTTGCGGAAAGTCGAATCCCTGTTTGGTGAACTTGGCTTTCGCGAAGTTGATGCCAGTCCATAATACTTCTCTGTTGTTCAGGAAGTCAACGAAAAGGGATTCATTCATAAACATTATGGCGGCGTATTTTTTTCAGGGTGGCAAAAGTACAAAAAAATACTATTTTTGCCGCCGTTTTGAAAGGGGTGCCGAAAGGCTGAGAACAGACCCGTTGAACCTGATGCGGATAATGCCGCCGTAGGGAGAAAACAGCCACTATTTTCATATTTCCTCTTTCAGTATTTGTAATTATCAATGTTAAATTAAAAAAACTGAAAGGTATGTTTAATCGTTACAGGTTTCAGAGCCGGCCCGGAAGAGGCCGGAACAGCATCCGGATGATAGCCGGATTGTCAATTGCCGTAGGTGTCAGTATGTTCACCGCTTCGGCGCAGGAGGACACCGTGCAGCACGGCAAGTTAAAAGATGTTTATATCCAATATACGCCGCCTACGGTGCGCACTTCAGCCAACATCACGACGATTTCGCTGCCGCAGATCAAGAAACTGCAAGGCAACGGAAGCGTGAACAATCTGCTGGAATGGATGCCGTCGATGGTGACCACTTCGGATGCCGGCACGGGCATCGGATACACCTATATGCGTATCAGAGGCATCGACCAGACCCGTATCAACGTGACGCTCAATGGCGTTACCGTCAACGATGCGGAGTCGCAAGGTTCATGGCTGGTCAACCTGCCAGACCTTGGCTCGTATGTGGAAGATGTGCAAGTACAGAGCGGCGCCAACACTTCGCCGGGCTCTATATCCTACGGCGCACGCATCGATTTCCGCACCCGTGACATCCCCGAGCGGGCATTCGCCGAAGCCGGCGTCTCCTACGGTTCGTTTAATACGCTGCATACCAACATCAATGCGGGTACCGGTCTGATCGGGAAACGCTTCTCGGCTATGGCTTCTTTCTCAGACATCCGGAGCGACGGCTTTATCGACCGCGCCTCGGCACGGCTCAACGCTACGTTTGCCACCGCCCAGTACCGCCTGCTTGACTTTAAACGGCATCGCGACTACGGAACGCTGAAGTTCAACATCCTGCACGGCACCGAACATACCGGCCTTGCCTGGAATGCCGTGCCCGCCGACTCCCTCGCCACAAACAGAACCTATAACTCCTGCGGCGAGTACTACACAGCTGACGGCGAACGCCGCTATTATGCCGACGAGAAAGACAATTACCGCCAAACCCATTACCAACTCAACTATGTGAAAAATTGGGATGAACCTAACCGCACAGTACACCATAGCCTCAACGTGGCTGCTCACCTCACTCGCGGCATCGGTTATTACCAGCAGTACAAAGATGACAAGAAACCCTCTAAGTACGGGCTGCAGGCACTCTTCCCCGACTCTCTGAAAACATGCGATTTCATAACACAGAAGTATCTTGACAATTATTATTATGGTATCCATGCCGACTATGCGGGCAATGTAAGATTCAAAACCGAGAAATTCAGCGAACTTTTCTGGCAGGCCGGTGCCGATGTTGACAATTACCAAGGCAAACACTACGGCAACGTCATCTGGTCAGAACCCGGCTATGTGTGCGATTTCCCTTACGACTACCAGTGGTACAACGGCACGGGCGACAAGTTCCAAACTAAGATATTCGGGTCTGTCCAATATCTCTATGACGGTTTTTCGGTTCGCGCCGAACTCCAGTACCGCAATATGGACTACAAAATTGCCGGCACCGATGACAATATGCTGGACGTTGCACAGCAGTACCGCTGGAATTTCCTGAATCCTAAAATCGCGCTGCACTATTATCTGGACAAGGGCAAATCATTGAAACACAGTTTCGACCTTTCGTTCTCTACGGCCAACAGAGAGCCTACCCGTTCGGACATCATTGAGGGACCATCCGAAAAAAAACCTGTTCCGGAAACGCTGTATGATCTGGAATTCAGTTATATGATGCATCATAGCAAGTTCTATTTGAATGCGACAATCTATGGCATGTATTACCACAACCAGTTGGTGCTGACGGGTGAACTTAACGACGTCGGCGCGTCTATTATGCAGAATGTCGATAAAAGTTACCGTGCCGGCATCGAGTTGGCCGTGGCTTACAAACCCGTGCGGTTCTTCCAATGGCGTATCAACGGCAACTTCAGCCGCAACCGCATCATCGATTTCGTGACATACGTCGATAACTACGACGGGGATGCACAGATTGAAGAGCAGTCGGGCAACACGCCAATCTCTTTTTCTCCTGACATTGTGCTGGCCAATGAATTCACATTTACGCCGCTGCCTAAATTCGACATTACATTCTCTACGAAATTTGTGGGGAAACAGTATATGGACAATTCCGGCAACGACACCTATTGCCTGAAACCTTATACTTACTCAAACCTGCGACTTGAATACAGGCTTGATTTGAAGAGAGTTCTCGAATCCATCAATTTCTTCGTTCAAGTCAACAATGTGTTCAACACAAAATACGAAAGCAACGGCTATGTGTATAGTTACTATAGCAATTATGAAAGACATTCTGACGCAGGATATTATCCTCAAGCAGGGATTAACTTTCTGGGTGGAATCCGTGTAAGGTTCTAACGGTTTGCTGTAACGGCGAATCCGGTCGGGGACTGCATGTGCGGGCGGTGTTCAGTCAAGCAGGATAGGCTTGATGGCATTGTCAACGAGGCAGTCCCCGATTTTTGTTCTTCTCAACGCCGAAAGGTGTGCGCCGCTTTGCAGAGCCGTGCCGAAGTCGCGGGCAATGGAGCGGATGTAGGTGCCTTTGGAACAGCGGATGCGGAAATCAATTTCAGGGAGGGCAAAGCGTGTGACGTCAAAACTGTAGATTTCGACGGTTTTTGCGGAAAGGCCGGCGTCGATGCCTTCGCGGGCGAGTTCATAAGCCCTCCGGCCGTCTGCTTTCACGGCCGAGAAAGCAGGCGGAATTTGCGAGATGACGCCAATGAAGGAGCGTGCGGCATCTTCGGCCATTTTCTCCGTGATGTGCTGATAGGGATAGGTGGCGTCAACAGGATGTTCCAAATCAAAGCTGGGTGTGGTGGCCCCTAATGTGAAAGTGCCCGTATATTCTTTTTCTTGTGCTTGTATGGCATCAATCTGCTTGGTCATCTTTCCGATGCAGATGATGAGCAGGCCTGTCGCCAATGGGTCTAATGTGCCCGCATGTCCTACTTTAACTTTCCTGCCCGCTTTTTGCTGCACTTTTTTACGCACTTTACCGACAATGTCGAAAGAGGTGCAGCTGTAAGGCTTGTCGAAAAGCAGCATGTCACATTCCGGATCCGCATCAAAGTCAGGCAGCGAAAAAGAGGCGGAGTTGATGAACCTTTTTCTTAGCATATACCGAAGCAGATGGCTATTATGCCGACGATGACGCAATAGAGCGCAAACCAGGCAAGGTTGGCTTTCTTGACGAGGTTGATCATGAATTTGCAGGCGAACATGCCTGAAATATAGGCGGACAAGAATCCCAACAGCAACGAGGGTACGGGAATCCCGCTTTGCGAGAAGGAAAAACCGCCGCCGATGAGTTCCAGGAAAGCTTCACCCAAAATGGGGATGATGACCATAAGGAACGAGAACTGGGCCACTTCCTCTTTTTTGACGCCGGCGAGCAGTCCCGTGGCAATAGTCGTTCCGGAGCGCGAAAGCCCGGGAAGCACGGCAACGGCTTGTGCGCAGCCAATGAGCAGGGCTCTGCCGAAGGAGAGCGGCTTGCTCTCCTTGAACTTGACAAATTTTGTGAGGATGAGCAGCACGGCGGTTACGAGCAGCATACAGCCCACCAATACAATCCCTTCGCCGAAAAGCTCCGTCACGGCATCCTTGAAGAACACCCCGACAATGAAAATAGGGATCATAGAGACGAGAATCTTGCAGACGTATTGGGTTTCATTGTTCCATTTGAATTTGAAACAGCCCTTGGCGAGTCCGGCAATCTCTTTCCACAGCACCGTAATGGTGCTCAGCACGGTGGCGGCGTGAACCATCACTTCAAAAGTCACGTTCTCGGCAGCGCCTATACCTAAAATCTCTTTCCCGATGATGAGATGCCCGCTGCTGCTTACGGGCAAAAATTCAGTTAGTCCTTGGACTAATCCGAGGAGTATCGCTTCAAACCATTCCATAATGTGGTGTTATTGAATGTCTTGTTGCTTCTTTTGGCGAGGATGCCACATGATGGCCACTATCTCGGTGCAGAGACCGAGAAACAGCAGCACGGGAGCCGTCACGGTGCGGCGAGTGTTGAAAATTTCACCGTCGAAAGTGTTAGGGTCTTCAACGGCGCCGCCGCTCAAGCAGAGGTATCCGATGAACAATAGAACCGCACCGACAATCATAAGGATGTAGTTTGTCATACGGAAAAGAGGCGCTTTTTTGCAGCTGCTTTCGCCATCAGAGGTGTTTGTTGGCTTATTCGTTTTGATGATATCCATATTGTTTGTTGTAATTATAGTTGTTGTCTTCTATTGTTGTATAATCAGGCATTGAAAGATTTGTGTGTGCTTTGCTCCCTGAATCACTGCCGAAACCCCTCGCAAATTCTTCCGACTTTAATATAATTCCGCTGTTGCATATTCTTAGATGTTGTTTGCCGGTTGTTTTAAAGGTAAAGTCTTTCGTCGTTGATGCGGATGTAGCGTCTTACGGAAACCGATGAGGTAATCGTCGTGAAGAGGATGCTGAAAACAAGCACGCCGCCTAACATGCAGGAAATGATGGCCATTTGGGAGAAGTCGATGAACTCGGGCATTGCCCTGTTTCCGAAGAACAGGATTGTTCCGATGAGCAGGATGGCGATGATGCCGCCCCAAATGCCTTGCACAAAGCCTTTGGCTATGAATGGTTTGCGGACAAACCGCGGCGTTGCCCCCACTAACAGCATACTCTTTATGTTGAAACGTTTGGCATAGATGTTTAACCGTATATTGTTCGCAATCAAGAGCATAGAGATGATGATGAAGACAGCGCACACGCCGAGGATGATCCATTGGATTTTGTGGAAGTTGTTGCTCACCGACTTGACGATGAAGTCAGGATAGTCCACATCTTGCACGATTTCGTTTTTCTTAAGTTCGTGCGAGATCTTAGCGAGCGAGTCGGTATTGGCGTAGGCCGGTGCCACATTGATGATGATGGAGGCGTTAAGCGGGTTAGGGATGATGTCGGTGTAGTTGCTGCCGATGATTTTCTTTGCGTTTTCGGTGTTTTCAGCCCGCGACGACACGCGCGACGCTTCAATGTAGGGCTTCAGTTTGAGGGTCTGTTCCATTGCAATGATGTCTGCCTCTTTGACGTGCGAATAGAACAGCACTTCCATCTCGATTTTGCGGGAGAGGTTGTTCAGATATTGTGTGGAAAAGAACGCAAAGAACCCCAATGTTCCGATGAAGAACATAGACAAGGCAATGCTGAGCACAGAACCCAGCGCCGACAGTCGGAGCCGCGCTTTCGTGATCTTGTCAAGGGTGTCAGGATAAGTTGCCATCTTGATTTTTTTAGCGTGCAAAAGTACAAAAAATATTATTTTTGCGATTTGTTTCTGGGCATGGTTATACTAAAAAGATTGCTGGGTTATCTTCGGGGCTATAAAGCGAACATTGTGGCGGTGGTTTTCGTCAATTTGCTGTATGCCGTTTTCTCTGTCTTCACGCTCTCTATGGTGGTCCCTTTCCTGTCGGTGCTCTTCCAACAGGTGGAAACCGTCGCCGTAAAGCCGGACTTTTCGTTCACTTCGCACTATGTCATCGACTTGTTCTATTACTATATGGGGCTGGTCATTGCCCGGCACGGCCAGACGGCGGCGTTGTTTTACATTGCCGGCACGATGGTGGCGCTGTCTTTTTTGTCAAACTTGTGCCGCTATCTGGGCATGTTTTGTTTGGCGCCGGTCCGTACCGGCATACTTCGCGATGTCCGCGCCGATTTGTACCGCCGCATCCTGATTCTGCCCCTCTCTTTTTATTCGCGGCAACGCAAAGGCGACATTATGAGCCGTATGGGCGCTGACGTGCAGGAGGTGGAGTGGTCGGTGGTGTCGTCGCTGATGGCGCTTTGCCGCGACCCGTTCCTGATTGTCGTGTTTGTGGGCACGCTCTTTGCTATCAATGTACCGCTGACGCTGATTACGATTGTGGTGCTGCCGCTGCTGGGCTATCTGCTGGCAGTCATCGGCCGCAACATCAAACGCTATTCGCTCCAGTCGCAGCAGCTGCTCGGACGGATGAGTTCCCTGTTTGAGGAAACTATCGGCGGGCTTCGCGTGATCAAAGGCTACAATGCAGAACAAGACGCCGCCCAGAAGTTCCGCCGCGAGAATGGCCTTTTCTATGTGAACAACACCAAGATTTTCAGGATCAACGAACTCGGTTCGCCGCTGATAGAGTTCCTCTGTATTCTCGCCCTGCTTTTCATCTCGCTGTTTGCCTTGGTGTGCCTGCCCGCTTCCACAGCTGTTAAAGGCACTTCGTTTATGCTCTATTTTGTGGTGTTCGCCCGGGTGATACCGCCTGCAAAGTCGCTGGTTTCTACTTATTACACGTTGCAAAAAGGGTTGACCGCAGCCTCGCGGATCTATGAGATTATTGATGCAGATGAGAAAATCACGCAGTGCGAAACCCCGCTTCCCATCCATAATTTGCAAGACCGCATAGAATACCGTGATGTTTCTTTCTCTTATAATGACGAGGGCGGAGCGAAGAATGAGGTTCTTCATCAGGTTAACCTTACGGTGAAACGTGGCACGACAGTTGCGCTGGTGGGGCCGTCGGGCAGCGGAAAATCTACTATTATGGACCTGATGCCTCGTTTCATTGATGTGTGCGGCGGCCAACTGCTGATTGACGGCATTCCTAATGTCCGTTACGACATCGCTGACTTGAGGGCACTGTTTGGCATTGTCAACCAGGATGTTGTGCTGTTTAACGATACCGTGTTCAACAACATAGTGTTCGGGCGCGAGGGGGTTACGAAGGAGCAAGTGGTGGAAGCCGCCAAGACAGCGCAGGCCCACCAGTTTATTATGGAGATGGAAAACGGCTATGACACGGTTGTCGGCGACAGCGGCATCTGTCTGTCTGGCGGTCAGCGGCAACGGCTCAGCATTGCCCGTGCCGTTTTGGGAAATCCCCAAGTGCTGCTCCTCGACGAGGCCACTTCCGCACTCGACAACGAATCAGAATATCTGTTCCAGAAAGCGCTCGGGCATCTCGCCGGCACAGTTACGACAATCATTGTGGCACACCGGCTGAGTACAATCCGCTTTGCCGACACCATCTATTTCGTGTCAGACGGCCGTATCATCGAAAGCGGCACTCACGAGGAATTGATGTCGCAAAAAGGCGCCTATTTCAAATTCTATTCCGCCCAACAGTCTTCATGATCCGTTATACACAAAAGGCTGTTTAAAAAACGGTTGCGCCAATCCTGAACGTTCTGCCACGAATCACTATTTTTGCGCCGCAACTTGTATTCTTTATAATAATGTATAATATTGCAGTAATTGCCGGAGGAAATTCCGGAGAATATGAAGTCTCGCTAAAAACGGCAGACAATATTTTCAACAGGCTCGACAGGAGCATATTCAATCCTTATCTCATCAATTTCAAGGATGCCGCATGGACCTATAC
>CAVIPZ010000059.1:0-10073 GCA_963644715.1 bacterium
GCGGATCCAGACGAGGCGCTGTTCAACGGAAAAGGCATCCTGTTTGCGGGCATTGTGGCCTACGGCAATCACAATCTTGTCGAAAAGAGGCAAAGCTTTCCGTACAACATCTTCATGGCCTTTTGTAAACGGGCAAAACGAACCGGCAAAAACAGCAATCTTCTCCATCATCGGCTGTTAGTCGCGCAGGACAGTAAAATTATAGTCATCCAGGAACTTAATCAAGCGTGAGGGCTTGTACTCGACCGAGTCGGCGTACTCTTGCGGCACCACATAGTCCATCTTGCCGACAATCTCGGGACTGATATCCATAAACGTCCGTGGGGTTTGCTGGGCGGCCACATTGGCGGAAGTGGAGACAATAGGCTTGCCGAGCGCCTTGATGAGGCGACGGCAGAAATCCTGCTGCACAATGCGGATAGCGATAGTGCCGTCATCATGCACCAGTTTTTTAGGCAGGTGCTGGGCGGTAGGATAGATAAAAGTGGTAGGGCGCGACGCATTGGCGGCAAGATCCCAGGCTATCAGCGGAATGCGTTCCACATACATCGGCAGACGTTCTGCCGAGTCGAGCAAGATAATCATGCTCTTCTTCTCGTCGCGCTGTTTGATGCGGTATATTTTGGTCACGGCCTCTTCGTTCGTGGCATCGCAGCCGATGCCCCACACCGTATCTGTGGGATAAAGCAAAACTTTACCCTCACGCAGCAGTGCGGCACATTTCTCAATTTCCTGTTCCATTCTTTTTTCGGCTATTAAATATTGGCTGCAAACATACAAAAAATTTGATTTTTTTGTATGTTTGCAGCCTGTAAAAAATATCCTGGATATGAATTTGGAACAACGCATCAATGACGACATTAAAGCGGCCATGTTAGCCCGCGAGAAAGAGAAACTGAACGCCTTGCGCGCCGTAAAGTCGGCTATCCTGCTGGCCAAGACCCAGAAAGGCGCATCCGCCGAGATCAGCGAAGCGGATGAAATCAAGTTGTTGAAGCAGCTGGTAAAGCAACGTCAGGACGCGGCCGACACCTACAAGGCGCAAAACCGCGACGACCTGTATCAAGAAGAGAAGGCGCAACTGGACATCATTTCCGCCTATCTTCCCCAGATGATGACGGAAGAAGAAATCGAGGCCGGGCTCAAGAAGATTATGGAAGACAACGGCTTCGCCGGGATGAAAGACATGGGCAAGATGATGGGGGCTGCCACCCGTGCATTTGCGGGCAAAGCCGACAACCGCACCGTTTCGGACATCGTAAAACGACTTCTCTCTTAACTGAAAAAGCAAGCATCCAGCCAGATGAAGTACTATATCGTAGCCGGCGAAGCCTCGGGCGACCTTCACGCTTCCAACCTGATGAAAGCCCTGAAAGCCCGCGACCCGCAAGCGGAGTTCCGCTGCTGGGGCGGCGACTTGATGGAAGCCGAGGGCGGCGACTTGGTCAAGCACTACCGCGATCTGGCCTTTATGGGTTTC
The DNA here is from genome assembly GCA_963644715.1 of bacterium. Lineage (GTDB taxonomy): Bacteria > Bacteroidota > Bacteroidia > Bacteroidales > WCHB1-69 > F23-D06. The sequence goes on from CAVIPZ010000059.1 coordinate 1,481, forward strand.
TGGGAAGTCTTTGTACACCTCAACACAATACTCCGCAACATCAAGATCTGCGAGACGGACATCCTGCTATATGAGCCTGACGCCGTCATTCTGGTTGACTACCCGGGGTTCAACCTGCGCATTGCCCGCTTTGCCAAAGAAAACGGGCTGAAAGTCATCTACTACATCTCGCCGCAGATTTGGGCATGGAAGAAAGGGCGCATCCGCAAGATCCGCAAATATGTTGACGAGATGCTCGTCATCCTCCCGTTTGAGCAAGAGTTCTATGCCCGCAACGGCATGGAGGTGCATTATGTAGGGCATCCGTTGCTGGATGCCGTAAGCGGCGACCTGCGCAAGCAAGAGGCCGTAAAGTCGTTCCGCAACAGCAACGGTTTTGACGGGCGCGACATCATCGCCTTGCTGCCCGGCAGCCGCAAGCAGGAGATTGCAGCCATACTGCCCCGCATGCTCAAGGTAGTGCCGCTGTTCCCGCAGTACCAGTTTGTCGTATCCACCGTAAACTGGCAGCCCGCCGAGCTGTACAGCAAATACACAAACAGTTACGATGTAAAGCAGGTTTGCGGCAGTGCCTATCCGCTGCTTGCCAACGCCAAAGCCGCCATCGTAGCCTCCGGAACCGCCACCCTCGAGACGGCCATGATCGGCACTCCCCAAGTGGTCTGCTATGCCGGCAGCGAACTCTCGTACCTCATCGCCAAGAACCTCATCTCCGGCATCCGCTTCATCTCCCTGCCGAACCTGATTGCCGACAAGAAAATCGTGAGCGAGCTGATACAGCACGACCTCAACACCGTCACCCTCAAAGAAGAACTGAGCCTTATAACTGAAAACCAGCCTAATATAGACCGCATAAAGGCAGACTACCGGCAGTTGTACACCCTCTTGGGCAACGGGTCCGCCTCCGCCCAAGCCGCCGGCGTTATCATCGAAAGCCTGACCGGGCCAACAAATAATTGAATCGAGTTGCAACACAAAAGCATCCATATCGTTAAAACAAAAGCACATTGTCTGAATATGAAAAAAATTATCATTTTCTCAATCATAACACTCTCATTCGCAATATGTAATGCCGAACAGCTGCCTTGCCGCAACTCTGGAGCGGTGACGGAAGCCACGGCACTGGCCGCCGGCGACACGGTACCTTTCTTCGTGCCCAATGCTTTCACCCCCAACAACGACGGCCTCAACGAAACATTCCACCTCAAGTACGAGATAGAGCCGTTTGCCACTTTCTCGTTTTTCCAGATGATGATATACGACCGTCACGGCAAACTGCTGTTCAAATCTAACCTCAACAACCCGATGGCCGAATGGGACGGCACCGACAAGAACGGCGTCGCTTGTCCGGCCGGGGTGTATGTCTGCATCATCAAGTACCGGCTTCGCGGCGCTGAAGAGAGCGGCGCCGTCGGCAAGGACGACTATATGGTATATAAGCACACTATTGCACTGCTCAGATAATAACTTTCTTAAAAGATGAGAAATCCCAAATACTTTTCCCTACCCTTTCTTATAATGTTGCTCTGCCTCGGTGCAGGCACACTTTATGCTCAGGACATCATTATGACGAATACATCCACCGTGCAGATGGTGGGTGAAGACATCCGTTACTTTTACGACCCCGGCGGCACGGCAACCAACCCCGGTCCCAACCAACACCCGCTCGGCTACTTTGACCGCAACATCAGCGACACGCTGACGATGAAGACGGAGATGTCGAACAGTTACCTCACTGTGCTGTTCAGCGATTTCTCTATGGGCTACGGCGACACGCTCTACATCTTTGACGGGCAGAACACCAACGCCTCCCTCATCGGCGTTTACAACTCCGTGCGCTCACCCGAGCAGGTGAGTTCCACAGGCCGCTACCTCACTTTCGTGTTCCATTCCGACGACATTGACGACTATGGGATGCTGAGCGAAGGCTGGGTGGCACAGGCATATGCCACATCGCTGAATTCTTCAACCGTGCTCATCAGCGACTACGACGGGTCGCTGTATTCAGGGTGCAACGCCCTCTTTTACGACTCTGGCGGGGCCAACGGCAACATTGCCGCCAACAACGAGCACTATGACGTGGAGTTCGTGTCTCCCGCCTCGCACATCAAGATGGAGTTTCAGAGTTTTTCGGTCAACGGACTGATGAAGATATACGATGGAGCCAAGTCGGACCCCAACAAGCGCCTCATCGGGCAGTTCCACTCCTCCACCCTTGATGCCACCACGGGCAACAAGCCGCCCGTGCTTTTCTCGTCCGGCTCGACACTTTATGTTGAATACACGGGCTCAACGGGCGACGTGTCAAAGTCGGGCTGGGCGGCCACCATTTCGTGCGTGTCCGAGCTCTTTGAGACCCCGAGCGGCACCGCATGCCCGCAGGTAATCATCTCCACTACCGATGCCGAAGACCCGGATGTCATCGACCACCAGTGCGGCATTCCTACCATCCTCTCGGCAGGCATCACCGCCACGGGACGCTATGCCAACGACTATACCGTTTCGCAAGTCACCTACGCGCCGCCTTTTGCCTTCAATGCCGGCACCTCAGTCAACGCCAGCGTTGACGACAACTGGGTCACCACCAGCGGCGTCTCTCTGCCGTTCACCTTCTCATTCTTCGGCAAGCCTTACACCACCGCATACCCTGGCGCCAACGGTCTGATCTCATTCTCGCCACAATCGGGCTTTTGCTCCTGGAGTTCCACGAGTTGCCCTACCCATACCAGCACGCCGCCCTACTCCGAGGCACCTTATCTTTACCGCAACTGCATTTACGGCGTTATGGAAGACATCTATCCCGGACACTACATCAACAACGGCAACATCCGCTACGGCGTCATGGGGCAGTACCCGTGCCGCACTTTTGTGTTCAACTACGACAATGTGGGGCTTTTCTCCTGCTACAGTCAGGGCAATAACATGTACAACTCCTACCAGATGGTGATTTACGAAGGCACCAACATCATCGACGTGTTCATCCGCCACCGCGCCTGCTGCTCCTCTTGGAACGGCGGCAACGGCGTTGTCGGTTTGCAGAACACCACCTCGTCGCAGATGGTCGTCGCGCCCGGGCGGACTTTCGCTTCCAACTGGACCGCCGACAACGAAGCATGGCGTTTCACCCCCATCACCCCGCTCGACGAAGACGCCACCATCGAATGGTTCGAGAACGACATCAACACCCCGTGTATCGGCACCACGAAAAGGTTAGTGGTGGATCCGACCACAACCACCCGATACATCGCCAAATACCATTTCACCAACTCCACCAATGCCTCCTTTGACCTGCTGGACACCATATTGGTGCGCGTCAACATTCCCGACGTAACCTTGAGAGGCACGCACGTCTGCCCTGGCAAGGAAGTCTCGTTCAGTCCTGTGATTCAAGAACTTGACACCATAGTGCCCGCCTCATACAGTTGGAACACGGGCGACACCGTGAGAGACCTCACCTTCATAGCGCAGGACAGCAAAGACTGCATACTCACCATCACCTACAACAACAACTGCACCACCACCGACACGGCCAAGTTAGTGGTTGAAGAGTTGGAAAAGCCTAAAATCCAGGGTGAAGAAGAGATTTGCCAAGGCGAGAGCGTACGCCTTACCGCTACGGCCGACACCACCGACTACAACTACGTTTGGGAGAACGGTCCATCGGGCGCTTCGCGGCTGGTATCGCCGACAGACACCACAACGTACGTCGTGCGCGGCATCCTGCCCCGCGACAACGAATGCTTCAAGACGGACACCTTCACCATCATTGTAAGGCCGTTGCCGGAAGTGTCGTTCACGATGACCCCCAAAGACATTACGATGGAACACGGATACGGCACACTCTACTGCAACATGACCTGCACCTCTGACTCCACATGGCGTTGGAACTTCCACGACCGCTACGACGCCACGGGCTCTGTCATATACGATGTGGCGAACCCCACGCACGACTACACCCACACGGGCACCTATCCGGTCACGCTCACCGTCACCAACGCCCAGCGGTGTACCGACTCCACCACCCAGTACGTCAACGTCACCGTGCCCATCCATTTCTACATTCCCAATGCTTTCACCCCGAACGGCGACGCACTGAACAACACATTCATTCCCAGTTTTGAAGGCATTGAAATAGAGAAATACCAATTGCTCATCTACGACCGCCAAGGACGGCTGATATTCAAATCGACCGACCCCAATATCGGCTGGGACGGCAACGACATGGCCGGGAACGAATGTCCGCAAGGTGTTTACATCTATTACATCAGGCACTGGACCCAGATGGACAACATCGCCGGACCAGGACAGCCGCAGATTACCGGCAACGTCACCTTGATACGATAGGCTGCCGCCGCCGTCAACACAGCAGAAAAAACAGGGCAAGGCTGTGGGGAGTTGACCTTTGACACAACTTCACACAGCCTTGTTTGCACTTCTTCTTTTTTTGTACTTTTGCCGCAAATTTCAACGTAAATGGAAAATTTCAAGTATTCTGATGAGATGAACTATGCGATGGAAGAGGCCAGCAGAATAGCCGCTTACTATCGTTCCCCCTATATCGGCATCGAACACATCATGGTGGCCATCTTGCGCTATCCGAACGAAAGCACGACCAAAAACCTGTTCGGGATTTTCCGCATCGACCTTGACGCTTTCCGTACCAAGCTCGAAAGCATCATTGATTCAGCCGAAAACAAAACAGACACACCCCCTGAGAAACTCAACTTCAACACGCAGACCACCAATATCATACGGTTATCCTCGCTCTTGTCGAAAGAATTCAGGAGCCCGGTTATCGAATCTTATCACTTCATCTTGGCCATTCTCCGTGACGGGCGCAACGACTCCTCGAACATCGTCAAGGCATACCTCATCCGTTATGGGGTTTCCTACTCCACGTTTCTAAACGAGACCAAAAAAGAGTTGAATATGGAATCGGGGCGCACGGAGGCCATCTTCTCCTCGAATGACGAAGAAGACGAAGAGGACGACCGCCGTTTTTCGGCCCGTGCCGGCAGAGAGGGCACCAAAGGGTCAGCCACCCCGATGCTGGACAGTTTCGGCAAAGACCTCACCCGGCTGGCGGCAGAAAACAAACTGGACCCTGTTGTCGGGCGGCAGAAAGAGCTTGAGCGCATTGCCCAGATACTGAGCAGACGCAAGAAGAACAACCCCGTGCTTATCGGCGAGCCCGGCGTAGGGAAATCGGCCGTGGCCGAGGGGTTGGCCATCAACATCGTGCAGGGGCACGTCTCCCGCACGCTGTTGCACAAGCGCATCGTAAGCCTTGACATGGCGTCGCTGGTGGCCGGCACCAAATACCGGGGACAATTCGAGGAGCGAGTGAAGACCCTGCTGAACGAAATCGAGAAGAACCCAAACATCATCCTCTTCATCGACGAATTGCACACGATGGTCGGGGCGGGAAACTCGCCCGGCAGCATGGACGCGTCCAACTTGTTCAAGCCTGCCCTTGCGCGCGGCGAGATGCAGTGCATCGGCGCCACCACCCTCGACGAATACCGCGAATACATCGAAAAGGACGGGGCCTTGGAACGCCGTTTCCAGAAAATCATCCTCGAGCCGACGACCCCCGAGGAGACCATTGAAATCCTGAACAACATCAAAGACAAATACGAGGAGCACCATCTCGTGAAATACAGTGACGAGGCCATCAAAGCATGCGTAACGCTGTCAAACCGCTACATCACAGACCGTTGCTTCCCCGACAAAGCCATCGACACCCTTGACGAGGCGGGTGCCCGTGTCCACATCCAGAACATCCACATCCCCGACGATCTGCTGCAGGTGGAAAAAGAGATTGCCGACTTCGAGAAACTGAAGATGGAGGCCATCAAGAGCCAGCAATACAATGCGGCCGCTGGATACCGCGATGAGATCAAGAAACTGGAACAGACGCAAGACAGCATCAAGAAAAAATGGGAAGAAGAGGCGGATATGCAGCGTCCTACCGTCACCGAAGACACCGTAGCCGAAGTGGTGGCCATGATGACGGGCGTGCCCACGCAGCGCATCGCCCGCAACGAGAGCGAACGCCTCCTGAAGATGGCCGACGAACTCAAGGGTTCTGTCATCGGGCAGGACAACGCCATCCTGAAGATTGCCAAGGCTATACGCCGCAACCGCGCCGGACTCAAAGACCCTAACAAGCCCATCGGCACCTTCATCTTCCTGGGACCTACCGGCGTGGGCAAGACCTACCTTGCGAAAGTGCTCGCCGAGTACCTGTTCGACTCTCAAGACGCCATCATCCGCATCGACATGAGCGAATATATGGAAAAACACACCGTCTCGCGGCTCATCGGCGCGCCTCCGGGATACGTGGGCTACGAAGAAGGCGGCCAACTTACCGAGAAAGTGCGCCGCAAACCCTACTCCATCGTCCTGCTCGACGAAATAGAAAAAGCCCATCAGGACATTTACAACGTGCTGCTGCAAGTACTTGACGAGGGGCAACTTACTGACGGCATCGGACGGAAAGTGGATTTCAGGAACACCATCCTTATCATGACCTCCAACCTCGGCTCGCGCGAACTGAAAGACTACGGCACAGGCGTCGGCTTCAGCACCGATGCCACCAAAGCAGCGCAAGACAAGGTAGAGCAAGGCATTTTAGAGAAAGCGCTGAAGGCGAACTTCTCGCCCGAGTTTCTCAACCGCATCGACGATGTCATCTATTTCAACAGCCTCAGCAAAGACGACATCCTCAAAATTGTAGATATCGAACTCAAAAAAGTGCTGGCAAGAGTCAAAGACCTGGGCATTGACGTAGTCTTCACCGACAAGGCGCGGCATTTCCTGGCCGACACGGGCTGGAATGTCCACTATGGCGCACGCCCGCTGAAACGGGCCATCCAGAAAAACGTGGAAGACCTGCTCGCCGAAGAAATCCTCAACCAGACTCTTCCCGAAGGCTCTGCCGTGGAAATCGACTACGACGAACAAAAAGAGGCCATGTTCATCGTGCCCCAATCGAGAACATTGCCCGAAACCCCTGAACAAGAGAAACCCACCGACACTACCATATAATATGCCAAACTTCAGAGCAAAATTAGGCAGCATCAAAGCATTCGTTTTCGACTTTGACGGCGTGCTGTCAGACGGGAAAGTTTATGTGCAACGAGACGGCGAAATGGTTCGCGCCACCAGCACCAAAGACGGCTACGCCTTGCAGTACGCCTTAAAGAAAGGCTATCGGGTGGCCATCATATCCGGAGGCTACGGCGACTCTATGCGGCTTCGTTACAACGACTTTCCAGGCATGGACATCTTCCTGCACGTGGACAACAAAATCACGCTATTCGACAACTACCTGCAAGACCATGGGCTTGAGCCTGAAAACGTGCTGGTAATGGGCGACGACATCCCCGACTACGAGATGATGCGGCGTGCCGGCATCTGCTGCTGTCCCGCCGACGCCGCCGAAGAAATCAAACACATTGCCGACTACATCTCCTTCCAGCCCGGCGGCTGCGGCTGCGTGAGGGATGTCATTGAGCAGACCCTCAAGGTTCAAGGCAAATGGTTTCAAGAAGACGCTTTCATCTGGTAACCCGTTAACAACATGGGCTGTCTTACCTTTGGAATTTTCAGCGGAGCAGGTTTTTGGATTGGTCTGTTTACAGGCGGTTTTAGAGGCGCCTTGCTCGGACTGCTAATCGGAAGTTGCCTCGACCTCATCCTCAACCTGATAAACGGCAAATTGAATGTGTCTAACTGGAGCGGTCAGTCAAGAAGCCACTACAACGCCAACAACTTCATAGAACAGGAACTGGTGCTGGCAGCATACGTGGCTAAGTCAGACAACAACCGGCTGCTGCGGTCTGAGCTGGAATACATGCGCGAATTTCTGTCGCAGTACCTTGCCCAAGAAAAGGTGGGGGTTGCCTTGCTCCACTTCCGCGACCTGCTCGACAGCGACACCGACATCACTGACGTTTGCAACGACATCAGACGCCACGCCACCATATCAGAAAAACTCATGATCCTGCAGTTCCTGTTCGGGTTCTCCCGCGCCGACGGGAACATGTGCGACGAAGAGGTGCAGGCCATACAGGACATCTCCGACTTGTGCGGCATCAGCAGAAGCAATTTTGAAGCTGTAAAGTCCATGTTCGCCAGTTACCGTTCTTACTACAACAGCGACTACAGGCAATCAACATACGGAGGCTCGAGAAGTTACCAAAGTTATCAGAACACCGGTTCTTTGGAAAACGACTACAAGATACTGGAAATCACGCCTGATGCCAGCGACAACGATGTGAAGAAAGCCTACCGGGCAGCCGCCAAAAAGCACCATCCTGACAAAGTGGCCCATTTAGGCGAAGAGGTGCGCAAATCTGCCGAAATCAAGTTCGCACAAGTCAACCAGGCTTACGAAAGAATCAAGAAAAGCCGCGGGATGAACTGACCTCATCCTCTTGCAAAGCTTTCTTCTCTCTATGTCGCTCCCTTTACAAGGAGTGATTTTTTTAATTTATTTTTTGTTTTTTCTGATATTATCAATATTTTTTATATTTTTGCATCGTATAAAAAAAACGGGCTACAGCGACCAGCGACACCGTAAAAACAA
>CAVIPZ010000060.1:0-558 GCA_963644715.1 bacterium
GTGTAAAAGTACATTTTTTTTAAAACGCTACATTCTGACGGGATACATTTTTTTTCACTCGGGCATTTTTTCATTTTTTTAAGGCAAAGGGTATGAGAAAAAAATATATTTTTGCGCACTTTTGACAATACGGATAGAAATATAAACTAACATTACATTAACCCAAAAAAATCAAAGACATGAAAAAAACAGTTTTTATGCTTGCAACAGTAGCAGCATTTGTAGTGAGTTTCTGCTCATGCGTTGAACCCACAAAGTCAACCGCAGACCTTCTTGCTTCTCCGAAAAACGGTTGGGTGCTTGAGAGCGCAACCTCTTCACCTGCATACCTGATGGGCAGTGGCGAGTATGTAACCGACCTGCTGAACGGCGGTTATCTCTACGACTATGAAAAAGACGATATCATCGCTTTCACGACAACGGGTGGTCAAACCATCGCTCCGGGATCGCTGACAGATCCTGAGGGATACACCGAGACAAGAACCTACGATTGGGCATTGGATCAGGCAGACTCCACCATCATCTATATGCAGGTGCCTTTCTTCTATGATGATGTTC
>CAVIPZ010000060.1:627-10049 GCA_963644715.1 bacterium
TCATTGGACAAGGCAGACTCCACCATCATCTATATGCAGGTGCCTTTCTTCTATGATGATGTTCAAGAGACATGCCGTATTCTCGAACTCTCCGAAAACGTGTTCAGATTCAACTGCACGATGAACGATGACGACCCGGCTGCAAAAGGAACCTACACATTCACGCTCCAATACGTTCCTGCAAAATAACATAATTGGATTTTCAATTCTTTAAAATCATTATAGCAATGAAAAAAGTATTTTTAGTTTTATTATGCGCTGGCATGTTCGCCGCTTGCGGCAACAAAGCCAATCAGGAAGCTCCGGCAACCGATACCACCACTGTTGAGGAAGTAGCTGCACCCGTAGAGGAACCTGCAGTTGCAGAAGCCCCCGCACAGGAACAGGCCGCTCCTGCAAAGAAGACTACAACAACGACCTCCAACAAGCAGACCGTCAAGGAACATGCTCAGGCCGCTGCCGAGAACGTAGCCAACTCTGCAATCGACAAGGCTGAAACAGAAGCCACCAACACGATTGTCAATTCAGGCAAGAAAAGAAGATAACCTATTGTCTTTCAACACAAAAAAGGACAATCCTTTAGGGTTGTCCTTTTTTTGTATCTTTGCCGCACTCGGACAGACCGCTGTCCGTTATGTTTTCTAACTAAAATAAAATTCAGCATAATGAAAAACACACCCATTCCTGTCGAAACCGTTGACAGAATCGTTGCCGAAAGCGGCATTAAATCCGTCGGAAAAGCATCTATCCGTGAAGTGAAACGCCTTATTAACCAGATAGAACAGGCCAGCGGAAAAGAATTCATCCGTATGGAAATGGGCATACCGGGGCTGCCTGCCTGCAAAATCGGGGTTGAAGCCCAAATCAAGGCCCTGCAGAACGGCTGCGCCGCCATCTATCCTGATATCGAAGGCCTTCCTGCCCTGAAAACCGAAATGGCACGCTTTGTGAAGAACTTCATCGATCTGGACGTGAACCCTGAGAACTGCATCCCGACCGTTGGCTCTATGATGGGCGGCATGGCCGGATTCATGACTTTCGTCCGCGCACGCAAGGAACGTGACACGACTCTTTTCATCGACCCGGGCTTCCCCGTGCAGAAACAGCAGCACCGCGTGCTCGGTCTCCGCTACGAGACTTTTGACGTGTATAACTTCCGCGGACAGAAACTGAGAGCCAAACTCGAATGTTACCTCGAAAAGGGCAATATTCATTCCATCATGTACTCCAACCCCAACAACCCCTCTTGGATCTGCCTCACAGAAGAAGAACTTCAGATTATCGGTGAAATGGCAAACAAATATGACGTGTTAGTGTTCGAAGACCTGGCCTATTTCGGCATGGATTTCCGCCACGACATATCCCGTCCGGGCGTTCCGCCGTTCCAGCCGTCTGTCGGGAAATACACCGACAACTACGCCCTGCTGATTTCAGGGTCCAAAGCTTTCAGTTATGCCGGCGAACGTATCGGTATGCTGGTGCTCTCCAACAAAATGTACAGCAGCGAGTTTCCTGACCTTGTGCCCTATTTTGGAACTCCAAAACTGGGCAGAGCCATCATCTACGGCACCGTCTATGCTATCAGTTCCGGCACGGCCCACTCCACCCAATACGCCATGGCTGCCATCCTGAAAGCTTGCAACGACGGCACTTACAACTACCTTGACGATGTGAAAGAGTACGGCGAGAAAGCCGCCATCATGAAGAAAATCTTTACGGACAACGGATTCTATATTGTCTATGACAAAGACGGCGACAAAGATCTGGCAGACGGATTCTATTTTACAGTGGCCTATCCCGGACTCACCAGCGATGAACTGCTCCACGAGTTTCTCTACTACGGCGTAAGCGCCATCTCTTTGTCCACTTGCGGCAGTGAAAGGACAGACGGACTCCGTGCCTGCGTCTCGCTGACACCGAGAAGCCAGTTCCCGCTGCTGAAAGAGCGGCTCGAGTTGTTTCATGCCAACCATCAATAGGACATGACCGCTTACGACACCTGCCCTTCGCCTTGCTACATCCTGTCGGAGGCGGCGCTGGAAGCAAACCTCCAGTTGCTGGATTTAGTACAGAAAGAAGCCGGCGTCTCTATAATATGCGCGTTGAAAGGAATGTCATTCTGGCATTCCTTTCCGCTCATTAAAGCCTACCTCGCAGGCGCAACGGCTTCGTCACTGAACGAAGCACGGCTCATCGCCGAAGAGATGTGCTGCGAGGCGCATACCTACGCCCCCGTTTATGACGAAAGTGAGTTCAAACAGTTGTTGATATACAGCAGCCATTTGACTTTCAACTCATTGAGCCAATGGGAACGTTTTCAGCCCATCATACGCGAAACTCCCAAGAAGGTGAGTTTCGGGCTGCGGGTTAATCCAGAATATTCCGAAATAGACACCGACTTATACAACCCCGCCCTGCCCGGATCGCGCCTTGGCATCTTGGCCGAAGACATGCCCGAAAAACTGCCCGAAGGCATCGATGGACTGCATTTCCACGCCCTATGCGAAAACGACAGTTACGCGCTGGAACACTGCCTTGAAGCTTTTGAACAACGTTTTGCGCCCTACATCAAACAATGCCGATGGGTCAACCTTGGCGGAGGCCACCATATCACCCGCTCGGGATACAATGTGCCACATCTGATACAGTTGCTCACTGACTTCAGGAAACGTTATCCTAACCTGCAAGAGGTAATTCTGGAGCCGGGTGAGGCCGTAGGCTGGCAAACCGGCGTGCTGACCTCTACCGTAGAAGACATTGTCGTAAACAAAGGCATCAAAATCGCAATGCTCAACATCTCGTTCTCGTGCCACCTCCCTGACTGTCTGGAGATGCCCTACAAACCGACCGTTTTAGGTGCGTCTGAACCCGACGAGCACAGCCGTTTCGTTTATCGGCTCGGCGGATGTTCCTGTCTGGCCGGCGACTACATCGGGATGGGCGACTTTGCATTCCCGGAACCGTTAGAAGTGGGCGACCGCATTGTGTTTGACGACATGATCCATTACACAATGGTAAAAACAACCTTCTTCAACGGAGTCCGGCATCCCGCTATCGGCATCATTCACAAAGACGGCAACTTTGAATTGCTGGCACAACCTGGCGATTATCCTGCATACAAAGCCAAATTAGGATAAACTGCTATGCCATTCTCATTCAAACAGCGTACCATTGAGGGCAGAACAGAAGTTTTCGACCCTGTTCGGAAAAAATGGCTGCTAATGACACCTGAAGAGCAAGTGCGTCAATTGTTTGTGCTATACTTGCTGAACGTCAAGCACATTCCACTCTCACACCTGTCCGTTGAAAAGGCCATCACAGTAAACGGCCTGACCAAACGTTACGACATTGTAGCTTTCGACACGCAATTAAAGCCAATGATTGTCATCGAATGCAAAGCGCCGGAGGTAGAAATCACCCAAAGCGTTTTGGAGCAAGCCGGGTGTTACAACAGCACACTGCATGCACCTGTCGTCGGTGTGACGAACGGGAAAACGTCACACTTTTTCAAAATCGACTTTGAAACGGGCCAAATCTGTCCCATGTCAGAATTGCCTGATTTCAAATAGGAAATCTATACTCAAAGGCGCAATGGGTTAGTTGCGGAAAAACTGGCGAACCCTGCTGAACACGCTGCGTTCGTTCTTGCCAGGTTTTGGCGTGAAATTCTCGTGTTCTTTCAGTTTCTCTATCATTTCCTTTTCCTCTTTGTTCAGGGTTTTCGGCGTCCACACATTAACATTGACAATCAAGTCGCCCACATTGCGCGAATGGACATCGGGGAGGCCTTTTCCTTGCAGGCGCAACACCTGTCCGCTTTGCGTTCCCGGCGAGATTTTGACTTTAGCCTTGCCGTTCAGCGTAGGAATCTCGACAGATGCACCCAATGCGGCTTGCGGGAAACTGATATAATAGTTAAGGTAAAGGTTGTTGCCGTCACGTTCAAACAGTTCGTGTTCTGCGACCTCAACTGCCACAATCAAATCTCCGTTCACGCCGCCATTGGCTGCGGCATGTCCTTTCCCTCTCATAGCCAACTGCATACCGTCCTCCACACCTGCGGGGATTGTGATCTGGATGACTTCTTCACCCTGAACAATGCCGGTGCCATGGCAGAAAGTACACGGGTCCTTTATGATTTCGCCGCTGCCGTTGCACTGCGGGCAAGTCGTAGTCTGCTGAATAATGCCAAACATACTGCGTTGTTGGTGTACAACCTGGCCGCTGCCGTGGCATTGCGGGCAAGTCTGTTTGGAGTGTTCATCCTTTGCTCCGGTGCCGTGGCAATGTTCGCAAGGGATGTACTTGTTGATTTTCACTTTCTTCTCCGTAACGGTTGCAGCCTCTTCGAGGGTGAGTTTCACCTTTATACGGATATTGCCTCCCTTGCGCACTGCACGTTGGCCGCCGCGTCCGCCGCCGCCACCGAACAAATCGCCCACATTAAAGCCGAAACCGCCACCGAACACATCGGCGAAATGCGAGAATATGTCGTTGATGTTCGCACTGGAGAAGTCAGACGCAGCGCCACCCATTCCGGCATGTCCAAACTTGTCGTAGCGCGCCTTCTTATCGGGGTTACTCAACACATCGTAGGCTTCTGCCGCCTCCTTGAACTTGTCTTCTGCATCTTTCTTTTCTTGTTCCGTACCCTGCACCCATCTGTCGGGATGGTACTTCATAGCCATTTTTCGATAGGCTTTCTTTATCTCGTCTGCCGAGGCCTCCTTCGAGACCCCAAGCACTTCATAGTAATCTCTTTTCTCTGCCATATTCGCTCCTCCTGTATATATATATTATTGGCCTACCACCACTTTTGCATAGCGGATAACCTTTTCTTTGATCTTGTATCCTTTCTCGGTAACATCTATCACCTTGCCTTTCTCTTCCTCCTTGTCTGTCGGGAAATGGGTCACGGCCTCGTGAAAATCTGTGTTGAACACTTCACCTTTTGCTGCAATCTCTTCTACGTCGAAACGTTTCAACAATTGCACCAATTTATTGTAAATGAGCACAAAACCTTCCTTTATGGCGGCCACGTCATCCGCTTTGCGGTTTGCCTCAATAGCGCGTTCAAAGTCATCTACGACAGGAAGCAGGTTCACAATCACCTTCTCTGAGGCCGTAGAAAGGAGTTCGAGTTTCTCTTTCCCAACGCGTTTCTTATAATTGTCAAATTCTGAATAGAGCCGCAAGAAACGGTCATTCTGTTCCTGCTTTTCTGTTTCAAGTTGCTTTACCTTTTCTTCCAACTCTTGAATTCTGGCTTTCTCTTTTGACGATTTTTTTGAAAAAATCCCGCTTTTTTTCTTCTCTTCTGCCGCTTCGGTTTCAGCCATATTGTCAGTTTGCAGGGTGTCATCCTGCTCGTTTTTTATCTCTTCTGTCGGATTTACAGACTGGTCAACATTTTTTTCGTTTTCCATATATTCCTTATTTTTAATTATTTACATTAATATATAAAAACATTCTTGAACACAATGTGCAAAAATGCGGTTTTTTCTGTAGCAAAAAATATGCCTAACTGTTCGCGTCAGTTGGTGCAATGATTGTCATGAAACCGTATGTTTGAGTATCACTTTGATGCCGGCATATTTTTGTCGAAGGTGCTGCGCCAACTGTTCAGCAAAATAGACCGAACGGTGCTGTCCTCCTGTGCAACCGAAGCAGACAGAAAGGTGGGTAAAATGACGCTGCAGATAGTTGTCAACGGATTGGTCCACTATAGCAAAGACATGTTTCCGGAACTCGTGTACTTCAGGACAGTTTTGAAGATATTGGGCGACACATTCGTCGCGTCCTGTATTTAAAGCGAACCGTTTTTCGCGACCCGGGTTGGGCAAAGCGCGGCAGTCGAACACGAAACCGCCGCCGTTTGGCGAGGGGTCGGCCGGAATGGCTTTCTTATAGGAGAAACTCTGCACCAGCACGGTCAACGTATCGGAGGGGCAATAGGGCTTCACAGCCGGGGATTCCAGACAGCTGCGCAACGCTTTGGTAAGTTCGGGGAGCGACGGCCCTGAAAAGTGGTCGAGAAGCTCGGTGAGGTTGCGGGCGGCGTATGGAATGCTTTGCAAAAAATGCGACTTCCTTTCAAAATAGCCGCGGTATCCGTAAGTGCCCATAGACTGCAGAATGCGGATCAAAGCAAAACTCTGGAAGAAAGAGAGGAACTGTTCACGGTCAAAACAGACGTATTGCGAGAGCATTTCCATATAAACCTCAAGCAAATGTATGCGCAGCGATGCCGGAAGGTCGGCTTTGGCATCATAAAGCAGCGATGCGATGTCATATTGCAGCGCGCCTTTTCTTCCTCCCTGATAATCTATGAAATAGACCTGATTGTGTTCTATCATGATATTTCTGGACTGGAAATCACGAAACAGGAAGTAATCGCCTTCCGTAGAGAGCAGGTATTGTATCAACGTGTTGAAATCTTCCTCCAGTTTCTGCTCGTTGAACGGCACATGCAACAATTTGAGAAAATAATATTTGAAATAATTAAGGTCCCATTGCATCGACTGCCTGTCGAAAGCCGGACGTGGGTAGGCCACGGAAAAGTCGAGGCCTTGCCGTCCAGACATCTGCCACCGGGGAAGTTGTCTGACTGCCTGTTTGTAATAGGCGACCGTTTCAGGAGAGGGGTTGCCCTGTTCATCGCGATGTGCGCAAAGGTAGTCATAGAGGGTTGATGTCCCCAAATCCTGCTGCAGGTAATGTTGTCTGTCGGGATGCACACAAAACAAGTGTGGGGCATGCAAACCATGGTTCACGAAGAAATCGGTATAGGAGAAGAACGCCTCGTTTTCGGCAACATCCTCATTATAGGCTCCTATCAAAGTCGTGCCGTCGTCAAGCGTCAATCGATAATATCGGCGGTTTGAGCCCGAGGCCGGCAGCGGCGTGCAAAAGGTCACTTGTTTGCCAGAGCAGTTGTGTGCCAATTCTGTCAGTATCTGTTCTGTTTCTTTCTCCTGATTTTTCATTGAGCGCTAATTATTGTTACAACTTGTCATAAACAAGAAAAGCAGTTCTTTTTAGAACTGCTTTCTTCGTGTCTCAGCTGGGATTCGAACCCAGGACCCCATCCTTAAAAGGGATGTGCTCTACCTGCTGAGCTACTGGGACATCCTTTCCCCCTTTTTTTGCGGTTGCAAAAGTACATTTTTTTTCATTTTCCGCAATCTTTTGAAACAAAAAAAATACAAAAATTTTATCTTATTGTAAATCAAGTAGTTGGATACATTTCTTGAAGCTGTTAAGTTTTATTTAGTTTTTATGTATATTTGTCCATAACCTAAAGGCGGAAGAACCGACGAATAACATTTTATAAAAATGACAAAAAACGCAGTATAATTGACACGTTTCTTGCAGAAAACATTTTTTTCTGACACTTAACGAACAAAATATCAACATAAGGATTTCTCAACAAAACTATAAAAACATGAAAAAACTCATCCTAAACCCCAGCAAAGACACGGTCACTATTTGCCTTCCCTCGGAATGGGTCGGCAAGCCATTAGTCTGCATTCTCAAAGGATTAGAGGAAGAAAACGCAGAAGGAGTCGTATCGTATGTCAGTGAAGATTCCATTTTTTACCGCGCAAAACGTTACCGTGAGCAGCCCAAGCGTGGGAAACCCCGCAAGAAGAGACTGCGCAAGCGCGAAATTTAATGGAGGTCTGCGCCGATCAGATGCATGAACTCTTGTCGAGTATTTTCATTTTTCAGGAATGCCCCTGTAAATTCAGAAGTGGTTGTCACGGAGTTCTGTTTTTGGATTCCACGCATCGACATGCAAAGATGTTGCGCTTCGATAATCACGGCAACGCCTAAAGGATTGAGCACTTCTTGCAGGCAGTCCTTGATTTGAGCGGTGAGTCTTTCCTGCAATTGAAGCCGTCGGGCGAAACATTCCACCACGCGCGGTATTTTGCTCAGTCCGACAACAGTGCCGTTGGGTATATAGCCGATATGCGCTTTCCCGAAAAAAGGCAGCAAATGATGCTCGCACAAGGAGTATATCTCGATGTCTTTAACCACCACGATTTGCCTGTAGTTCTCGTGGAAGAGGGCGCTTTGCAGTATTTTCTTAGGGTCAATCCGGTATCCATGTGTCAGGAAATCAAGTGATTTTGCGGCCCGCAGCGGGGTTTTGACCAAACCTTCACGTTCCGGGTTCTCGCCGATGCTGAGCAGAAGGTCTCGGTAACTGTCTGCCATTTTATTCAAGGACTCCTCCGAAAGTTTAGGAATCACATTGATAGAGTCGGTAATGTTCATCTTTTAAAGTAAAAACGGATTAGTAGATTTTTCTGTTCCTACGGTAGTGGCGCCTCCATGTCCTGGGTATATGACCGTATTGTCGGGCAGGGCGAATATCTTTTGGCGAACCATTTGCAGCAGCAGTTCTGCATCCCCTGTAGGCAAATCGCTTCTGCCCACACTGCCCTCAAAGAGCAAGTCGCCGCACATCACGAATCCTTCGGCCTTGTTGTAGAGCGAGATGCTGCCGGCACAATGTCCTGGCGTATAGAGGACTTGCAGACTTTGGTGCCCGAACTCCACACAGTCACCCTCCTCCAAGAATCTGGACGGTTCAGGCATATCTTGAACAGACAAGCCGAATGCCATCGCGTAGGCGTAGGCCTTCTGATAAATCGGAAGCCCCTCCTTGTGACACCATACAGGAGCATTAAACTCCTTGTTGCAAAATGGATTGCCTGCGATATGGTCAATATGGGGATGCGTATTCACGATACATTTCACCTGCAAATCATGAGCATACAAATAGGTTTTCAACTGCTCGTTTTCGGTCTCTGTGATGTTGCCCGGATCCACGATAATGGCCTCCCGGGTGTCATCATGCAGCACCATCGTGTTAACCATAATAGGGTTGAAATGAAATATCCGCAAGATCATACGGTCTGTCTTGGCGGTCAAGTTTTGCATAAAGTCTGCAAGATTAATGCGTTTCTTTTCCATCTTTGCTAAAATGGCTTTTCAGAAGAACTTTTTGTCGTGTATAACTCTTTAACTTTATGACCATTAGAGAAAACCACCCGATAAAAGAGTTTGCCGTCAGGCTTGTAGCACGACCATTTGCCGTCGCGCACGCGTCCCTTGAAACTGCCTTCGAAGTGTTTGGCGCCGTTGTCGTAATATTCCACAAAGGGACCGCTCTGCACGTCATCGACAAAGTTCTGTTCGCGGATTTTCTTTTCAAGTACATTATAAAAAGCCCATTTCCCCTGTTTCATGTCGTTTTTGTACTTGCCCTCATTGAGGATTTTTCCGTTTTGGGCATATTCGTGCCAAAGACCGGTCTTCAGATTGGCCTTATAGAGACCCTTGCGGGCCATCTTTCCTGTCTCTTCCCAATAATAAAGATATTCACCGTCAAGTTGGCCTGACTTATAGTG